>CAYYUS010000359.1:0-3800 GCA_964474925.1 uncultured Akkermansia sp.
ACCTGTAGGTTTTATATCAACCGTATTACCACCAAAAATTCGATCGAACAAGTCGCTATTAACTTCCAACTTAGGCACCATGCTTTTGCGCGGCTTGGTGTTGAGTTCATCCGCCGCAACACGTGAGCGCCAATAATCGCGAACGGCTTTTTTGAAAGCATAGTTCTGGTATTCTTTTTGCGTCATCCATGTATCAGGACGGTAATCAATTTTATCTCCAACCTTTTGCGACACATCATACGTACCATTTTTTTGATCGTACTCGATATCTGTTTTTATATTCGAAGGATTTTCGAGATACAATTTTGATTTAGGATCGTACTGTGGTGGTTTACCTACATTGTCTTTGAACTTAAATGGTAGATCATCCGGATCAACAGGTTCAACAGGATCAGTTGGCGAATCAACCGGCAACACATTCACTGTTTTTGCTTTGTATTGCATCAACTCATTATTGAGTTCAATATTATTCATCGTATTAGGTTGATGACCTAATACCGTGAATAAACAGGTTGTAACACTTGTTAAAGCAACAAAACCAAATATGTTAGATACTCTCAAAAATTAAATATTCTTTAACGCTGTTTTTATTAATAGTTCAACATTATCAGTACCAACACCCTGTTGTTTGATGGCTTTTTCAAGCGCTTTTTCGGCTGCAAGTTTCTGAAAGCCAAGGGTAGTTAATGCCATTAACGCCTCCTCTTTATTTTTATTGTACGAAGGGGCTAGTATGCTTGATATGCCACCCTCGTGTTTACCAAGTTTTCCTTTTAGATCAACCACAATGCGCTGCGCGGTTTTTTCGCCAATACCTTTTATGCTTTTTAACATAGCAACATTTGCTGTGTTAATTGCTCCAACAATATCAGGAGTGCTTAAACTCGAAAGCATCAAAATGGCACTTGATCCACCAACACCACTTACGGAAACGATTTTTCTAAAAAGATCGCGCTCATCTTCTTCGGCAAAACCATAGTACTTGGGATTATCATCGCGAACATAAATGCTTTCAACAAATAATTGTACTTCTTTTTGATCAACGATCTTAGAATAGGTAGTTAAGGAAATAAAAAGCGCATATCCTATCCCGTTACTCTCAATGATGACCTGAGCAGGATTTTTAGAAGTAAGATGGCCTTTGATGTAACTGATCATTTCTTTTCTCTCAACAAATTATTTTTGATTTTGCGCGTCAACCACCGAAATAGTAACCATGTTCACGATCTCGCGAACACTGCTTCCTAACTGCAATACGTGTACCGGTTTTCTTAATCCCATTAATACCGGACCAATGGCTTCTGCTCCTCCTAATTCCTGCATCAATTTGTAAGCAATATTACCGGCCGCTAAATTTGGGAAAATGAAAACATTCGCATTTTTATCGGCGAGTGTACTAAACGGAAATTGTTCTTGTAATAAAGCATTGTTCGCAGCAAAGTTTGCTTGAATATCTCCGTCAACAATTAATCCCGGATAATTTTTGTGCAAGATGCTTACTGCTTTGGAAACTTTTTTAGGCACTTCTCCATCTGCTGAACCAAAATTACTGTATGATAACATCGCAATGCGTGGTGTGATATTAAATTGCTTCACCGTATTTGCGGTAAGCACTGCAATATCCACTAACTCTTCTGCAGTTGGATCGGCGTTCATGGTGGTGTCCGCAAAAAAGTAAGGACCTTTTTTTGTGATCATCACATATAATCCTGCAACGCGGCAAACATTTGGTTGTACACCAATGATCTCTAGTGCGGGTTTAATGGGTTGTCCGTATTTGCGGGTCAATCCACTGATCATAGCATCCGCCATTCCGCTTTCTACCATCATGGCACCAAAATAATTTCGGTCGCGCATCAATTTGCGAGCATCGTATTGGGTTAAACCTCTACGTTGACGTTTGCGCCACAGTGCATCACCAAATTCATTTCTGCGAGCTTCTTCTTCTGTATAAGGATCAATGATCAGCATATCTGAAAGATCAATATGATTCTCTTCAGATATAGCTTGGATCTTTTCTTTTCTTCCTAAAAGAATTGGTGTAGCAATACCTTCGTCGCGTACCACTTGAGCCGCTTTTAAAATTTTGTAAGTGTCCGCTTCGGTAAATACAACACGCTTAGGATTGCTCTTAGCTTTGTTGGCTAAACTACGCATCAACTTATTGTCTTTGCCTAATCTGTTTTCCAATTCAGCTCTGTATGCATCCCAATTGCTAATGGTTTTTTTAGCAACTCCGCTATCGATGGCAGCTTTTGCAACTGCTGAAGATACAGCAGAGATCAAGCGGTTATCAATTGGTTTTGGAATAATATAATCAGGACCGAAACTTAAATTCTTTGAACCGTAAGCTAAATTCACATAATCAGGAACAGCTTCTTTTGCTAAACCGGCGATGGCAAGTGTTGCTGCTAATTTCATTTCTTCGTTAATGCAAGTAGCGCGCACATCCATTGCTCCGCGGAAAATAAACGGAAAACCTAATACGTTATTCACTTGGTTAGGATTATCACTTCGTCCGGTTGCCACAATAATATCTTCGCGAGCAGCCATGGCATCTTCGTAAGAAATTTCGGGAGTGGGGTTTGCTAAAGCGAACACCACGCAATTTTTAGCCATGGTCTTCACTAATTCTTTATTCAAAATATTTCCTTTTGATAATCCAACAAACACGTCGGCACCTTTGATGGCTTCTTCCAATGTGTTGAGTTTGGTATTATCAGAGGCGAAGAAAGATTTATACTGATCAAGATCTTTTCTTCCTTTGTGAATAACACCTTTACTATCCAACATTAAAATATTCTCTTTTTTTACACCAACAGCAATGTACATTTTTGCACAAGAGTTTGCTGATGCACCTGCGCCGTTGATCACTAATTTTATGTCGGATAATTTTTTTCCGGATATTTCAACTGCGTTTATTAATCCTGCTGCAGAAATGATAGCGGTACCATGCTGGTCATCGTGCATCAAAGGAATATCTAATTCTTCTTTTAATCGGCGTTCGATCTCAAAACACTCAGGCGCTTTGATGTCCTCTAAATTTATCCCACCAAAAGTTGGTGCGATATTTTTTACCGTCATTACAAACTGATCAATATCTTTTGTGTCAATTTCAATATCAAACACATCAATATCGGCGTAAATTTTAAACAGCATTCCTTTTCCTTCCATTACCGGCTTTGAAGCTAAGGCACCAATATCACCTAAACCAAGAACAGCTGTTCCGTTGGAGATAACTGCCACTAAGTTTCCTTTGGCGGTGTACTTGTAAGCATCTTCCGGATTTTTTTCAATTTCCAAACATGGCTCAGCAACTCCGGGTGAGTAGGCCATGGTTAGATCGCGTTGTGTGCTGTAAGGCTTTGTAGGAACTACCTCTATTTTACCGGGACGGCCTTGTGTGTGATACTCAAGGGCATCTTCTCTTCTGAATTTACTCATAGTTAGTTTTAAGGATTACGAAAATACGAAAAAAAGCCAAAAAATGACCTTTTCAGAAACGATTTAAGTTACTGATAGTCAGTTTATTAAATAACACAATAAAATTGCAGAAGTGGAGTTAATTTTTACCGTTTATAAAGGTCAAAATGTGTGCGCAAACTTCAGGCACACGTTCAAGATTTAAAGTATGTCCTGCGCCTTTAATTATTTCGAGTTTTGATCCTGAAATATTCTTCTGAACTTCAGTTGCTAGGTACACCGGAAGCAAGGTGTCTTTCTCGCCTTGAACGATGAGCGTTGGCGATTTTATTTTTTTCAATTCGCTGGATATAAGTTTGTAGTTTTTCAATAAGGTT
>CAYYUS010000360.1:0-3794 GCA_964474925.1 uncultured Akkermansia sp.
GATAAATATCTGAATTTTTATTGACACTTTAACTTATTTGTGCTTAAGTGCCTCTCGATAGCTTAAACCAGAGAGCTTCTGCTTATTTTTTTCCACAAAAGCATAAACTTCCTTGTGGTTGGTCTTAGCATATTGCCTTAATGCCCAACCAATGGCTTTACGTATAAAGAACTCTTCGCGGTGCATATGACGTTCGCAAACCTTGTAAAGGAATTCGGTATCCGTTTTTTCTTTGTACAAGATCTGATGGATAATGGCAACTCGGTTAAGCCACATATTTTTGTGCTTCGCGAACCGTTCCATTTCCTTTTTCAACTTTGGGAAATTCAAAACCAAGGGTGCAATGGCGTACGAACTAATTCCATCCACACTGTCCCACCACGAATTGGTGACGATCATTTTTTCGAGCGTTTTAAAACTAGCCGGAGTGATCAATTTTTTATTCTTCTCAAACAGATCAAGGGCAACGTAGTGAAATTCTCTTTCCTTTTTTTTCCAAAGCAAAGCAGCCGTTTCTAAGATCCACTTTTCGGTAATGAACGGTTTTACTTCTGCCAACAGCGGTTTACATAGAGTTGCGCGTTGTGGTTTTTTGAGACCAATAAATTCAAATTGATCTAACAAATACTTCTTCATGGCCCTTGCATTTTGGGCATTAGCATTTTTGTATAAAGTATCGCTAACTTTTTTTACGAACTCCGCGGGCTTCATAATGATTTACACAATATAGAACAGATAAAACAATAAATGGTGCAATAATGCAACGGTATCTTACAATAGCGCCAAGATTTGGTGTTGCAATTCCGAACAATACAAGCAGGAAGATAGATGAAAGAATTAAAAAGAAAAGTATATTCCTGTCTCTAACAAAAAATGCGCCAACAATTGAAAGCATCAAGCATAGCGTTAAGAACAAACTCTCCAATGAAACCACAGTGTTCATTAAACCTCCAAATTTATAGGGAAATCCCAAGGCCTTAAACATACTTTGAAAAATAGTTCCAATAGTGCCAAAATTTGTTTGAATATTTGAAATGGCATAACCCGATCGGCCAGGAACGATCTCATAGATCAAGGTATAATTTGTAACCGTATCAGTATTTGAAGCGCAATGAAGTGTGTCCTTTTGATGTGAATCTTCCCAATAATCGTACGGCACGCCCAGTTTGATCTTAAAATTGTTTTCAATGGTCTTACTTATTAGATCTTTATTATAAGCTAATCGTACAAATTTTGAACTGTCCTTTAAAAAAATACCTCCTCTTGCCACGTCATAGAATTCAGTTTGCTTTTTGTTGATGAACGAGAACATGGACATATCTTTAAATATCAAAAACGAAAAGTTAACAAGCACCACCATTACAATAACCGAACCCAAATACCATAGTGTTTTGTGTTTCCGAACTAATACCTCAACTAGTTTAAATGAAAAATATAAACTAAAAATAGTAAACGTTACTTGCGGTTTTAAATAGTAAATGATAAACATCACCAAGAGAAGATAAACCAGTTTTCTGACAAGAAAATATTTTTGGTCAAATAAACGATCGGTAAAAAAGAAGAGAAGTCCAACATTCAACAATACAAGGGGTTCTTTTAATAATGCCCCGCTGAACAACCAAAGATTTGGAAGAAAAATAAATACACCCAGCAACCAGATCTCTTTTGAGATGAAATACTGCTTTAGCGAACGGTAAATAAGGCCAATCCCGATGTATCCAAGCAAACAAGAAATTAACGCATGAACATAATAGGAATTAAAAGAAATAAAATGAATGAGCGAATGAATACGAAGTAAACTTCGATTATCATTAAAAAATAAACGCCACGACATACCTTCATCCCAATTATTGGTGCGCGAAATGAATTTGGAGAATAATTCGGTGTTCTCTGCATCATTTTCAAAACCAAACATAAGCTTAATGTATTCAAAAGGACTCTCATAAAATATATCATTGATGATCTTTGAATCGCGCAAAAAATTGCCAGCATCATAATTCTCAATACCGCCATAGCATATTTTGTAGATATAATAGAAGGCCGGAATTGCCAAACATTTGAATATGAAGAACAGCGTGAATTGTATTGGAGAAATACTCTTATCTATAAAAATACCAAATAAACCATTCTTATAAATGAAGAATAGAATGATCAAAAGATATATGGTGGCGATGATCACTTACAGATTATTTACAACTACCAAATAGTTGTTCTTTTTGTCAAAACAAAATCGTGTTATTTTTTTTATTCCAAAAGAGGAGAGATCATAAAGTACATTCCATTTTTGCTGAGCTGCATCATATTTTAAAATAGTGGCTTGATGCGATATCAATAAACCGTGAACAGGATGCCAGATCATATCTTCATTAACCGAATTGATGCTTGCGTATAAATTTGCTTTTTGCAAACGCACATCGTATAAAAAGTAACGGGTAGATGAACTATCTTTTACGCCAAACATAAATGAATGCCGGTTCACCGTTTTAAATGTTCGGCAAGGATGCTCTCCCAAAAAACCATCCGCGCTGGTTGAGTTCACAAAATACCTCAACGAATGTGGCTGAGTTAACTTATAATATAAAACAGTATCTGCATTCAAAAAATGATAATATCCTGCCGAATCAAACGATGAAAAATTTGAATTTGTAATAGTGAACGTTTTAAGATCGAGTAATTTCACTGTTTGTATACTATCCATTGTTACATGTAATACCGATAGATAATTTCCAAATGTTGTTTCATTGGGCGAATATTCGCTTTCTTTTGTTTTGGTGATCTGCGTTATTTTTTTGCTGCCAACACTACAAGCGTAAACATCGGCTTGTTTATCTTCACGAACCGAAGTAAAATAAATACGTTTGCCGTTATTTGAGAACGAAGGTTGATTATCGTAGCCGGGGCGATCGGTAATATTAACTGCCGTTCTTACTTTTCCCGGAAGCTTTGTGTCTAATTCCGCCAACCAAAGATCGCTTTCGGGTAATTGCGCATTCAAAGACCCCTGAATTAAATAACAAAGACATATGAAGAAAAAATATCTCAACTCTTTTGTTCTTTAAGAAAGAAACGGGTGAGCAAATTGAAAATGATCCAACCGATCAAAATTCCCCATACTGCTCCAACCAATACATCACTTGGGTAATGCACGCCAAGATAAATGCGGCTATAAATTATCAAAGTAGGTAAAACATAAAATACGTACCTGAATTTATTTGCAATTAGTCCCTTTGCTGCTAAAAATAATAAAGTAACAACGGCAAATGAATTAGCGGCATGGCTCGAGAAAAAACCAAACTTTCCTCCGTGATAATCATTTACTATATGAACTTGCTCCCTAATTTCTAAATTGTGGCTAGGCCTGTAGCGTTGAACCTTATGTTTTACAATGTTAGTTGAAAGATCGGCAGTGGCAACACAAAATCCAATTCCCAGTACCATGGTGATAGCTCTTTTTGGTGATGCCTTTTTAAAGAGCCAAACTAAAAAAAGAATGATAAAGGGATAAATGAAAAGATCGTGGCTCACCACCCACATGATGCCATCCATAAATTGTGAATGCGAAGAGTTTATCTTTAAAAAAATAGCTCTATCGTAGTATTTAAAGAATTCGATCACTTTTTAAAATTACAGAATAATTTGGTTTGCATTTTATTATCAAGCAATGGTTTATAAGCTTTTTGTAAAAATTAAGCCATTTAACCAACATTTGCCTACTTTTGAACGTATATAATATTACTCATATGTCGTCAGAAAAGATAGAATCATCAAAAGCACCTGAACCCGTTGGTTTGTAC
>CAYYUS010000361.1:0-3790 GCA_964474925.1 uncultured Akkermansia sp.
CAAGCATTTCATGATCTTTGTTAGGTATAAGAAAGCCGTTAATTCCGTTTTCTATGAAGTATTCATTTGCGCTTAATTTACTTACTATAGGAAAGCAGCCGCAAGCCATGGCTTCAAAAAGCGAGGCAGATACACCTTCTGTTTCCGGCATTGATACATAGTAATGATTGTTCGATAATAAAAGAGGAAGTTGATTATTTTGAACCCTTCCCATAAATATTATTTCATCTGAAATGCCCAGCTCCAACGCTTCTTTTCTCAGCTGACTTTCATATGCACCTGATCCAACAACAGTTAAAACAAAATTAATTCCCTTTTTTTTCAAAATAAACATAGCTTTAAATATCGTAAGATGCCCATACTCAGGGTTGAGGCTCCTCGTGACAATTATTTTTAATGGGGAATCTTTTCCAAAAGTGCATTTATCAGCTCTGAATAATTCTAAGTCTATTCCTCTGGGACATACTAATATTTTATTGGCATCTATATTGAGTTTTATCATCGAATCTTTCATATGATTTCCCCAAGCATGAATCATATCTGAGTAATGAAGACTGTATTTTTTTAGTATTTTTTTTAATATCGCACTCCAGTTATTCAATGGCCAAATATCTGTTTCGCCCTGAGCAGCAACAACACAAGGTCTGATACCTGATCTAACAGCAAGTGGGCCGTAACTTGTAGTTCTATAACCTATTACCAAATCTACCTTAAATTTTCGAACTATATTTTTCATGAAAAAGAAAGCATAGAACCAATAAAGTGTACGAGAAATTTTGGAATTCCCACGTATTTTCCAAGATATAATTTCGTACCCAGCGAATTTTTGCATTGCATCCATCCATTGTCGAGCGTTCGCTAAATTATCACCTAAAAATAAAATCCGCATAGAATTATATGTAATAAAAATGATGAATTTTAGTTTACATCAATCACTTAAATTTTGGCTCCAAAAGCTAGATAGGCATTTAGGGTTTGCGCACTCATTTCGTCAAAACTGAACAAAATTTCAGCTTTTTTTCGGCTATCTATCCCCATTTGTTTAAGTATTTCGGGGCTTTGGGATAATTCAATTATTCTTTGCTCCATAACATTAATGTTGTGAGTAGGAATAAGATAACCATTTTCTCCATCTTTTACAAGAAACCGAGTGTCACCAGTATCTGTTGCTATAATGGGTAGACCAGCTGCCATAGCTTCCATAATCGCATTGGGAAAACCTTCATAAAAGCTTGAATGTAGCATTAGATGTTTATCGGTGAAAAAATTATTAATATCTTTAATTTGTCCAGCAAAGGTAAATTCATATCCTATTCCCAATTCACGAACCAATTTTTCTAACTCACTTCTTAGGGGGCCGTCACCTGCATGAGTATGTCTTATGGGGATGCCGGACTTTTTCAGCTTGCAAATAAGCAATACCAATTCCCTCACCCTTTTTTCAGGAAACAATCGGGAAATAGAGCAGGTTTGAAGCAGACCATTTATGGGTTTTGTAACAGGAAGATAATCTTGAAGTCTGAGTTTGTTAGTCACAACTACCGCTCCTCCAAGAAAAATTCTATTGAAAATCGTTGAAAAGCCTTCGCTATATAAATAGTTGTTTGATATTTTGTGAAAAGGAAAAGCTACGCATGATAAAAATTTTGTCCACGTCATTCCATCTTTATTTTTTTTTAACCTGTTTCTGATGGCTCCAATAGGAATTGTGGAATACCCGATACAAATCAAGTGGGAAAAGAAATTAAGATAAAAGGCAAAAGACTGTAACGTAACAGGATTTTGCTTAGCGAGAAATTGGCGAGCTTTTCTTATTTTATAATTGTTTCTAAAACTCACTTGAAGTTTGAGATTAGGTATTTGTAAATTATCTAGTTCATTTGCGTACCAGTCTGTACTCCTATAATTCCATACAATGAGGCTAACATTGTAACCTAGGTGTTTCAGTTGGTGAATAAGGTAGAAAAGTTGTCTTTCTTGCCCGCCATTGGTAAGTTCCCCACATAGAAACATTAGCGACTTTTTTGAATTAGTCTTTCCTGATAAAACCGATAAATTTTCCATTAAATTCTATCACAATGGGATTTTTATTAATCTTAAGGGCAAAATCCTTAAAGGCGAAATTATCATTAATATCATCACTTATAAATAAGCCACCCTTTCTAATTTTATTCCATAGCAAGGGATAAGCCCACATTCGACCTGTATAACTTTTGTCACTATCGTAATGACACAAATCAATGTAGTCAACTTCTTTAAGTGCTTTTGGTAGTGTAACAATATCGGGTCCTCTGTAAAGTGTCCATATTTTTCTAAGTGCATCAGGAACAACACAGCCTACATACGCTTCATTATTAAGGTTTGCATATGGCATGTCTGTACTTATTAACTTTGTTCCATTACGATTATTTAAAGAAAGGAGAAGTGCCATGGAAGACCACCCACAGGCCACCCCTGTTTCAAGAATCTCCTTTGCTCCTAATAATTCTGCAATGTTATATAGTAAATCTAAATTGGCTGCACCACCCATTTTGAAAGGTAGTTTTGATACAATATTTTCGGCATTCTTTATTTCAGAAGGATAGGATTTTTCGAAGGAAATCAATTTGACTCCATTTCCTGCTAATTGAAAAAGAGCATTTTCAAACGGGATTTTCACCTCATTACACCATAGCGTTGATTCTTTACGGGTATTTTCTTTTTTATAATTTAATTTGATAATAACGTTCCGCAAGAATTGCTCAACATAACCTTTACTAAGATACCAAAGGGCTGTTTTCAGTTTATGTTTCATTGAAATGAAATTGGATTCCAATTATTCTTTTTTAAAGAATTATATTGTGAAGAATTAAAAAAAGATTTATACGTACTTTTTTCGCAACTAGTGTCAATTGGAATCGGAATGACTCCACTTTGCATCGAATTTAACAAAGCTATCATTTCGGTTAGTCCATCACGAGTAAGGCGTGCAAATATCCTCGCTGGATGTAATCCCCAATGACCCTCATACCATTTTCGTATAAGCACTTCCCCTGTATCTATCCCTACATCAATTTTGTGAATAGTGATTCCGAGCCATTCTTTTTTGCCAAAATAGTTTGCCCAGAAAATAGAATCTCCGCCTTTAATTTTTGGAGCAATACCATGGTGCATGTTGAGTGTAAAATACTTGGGTATATTAAAGATATTGGGTTTCAAAATTCCTGCTCCTAATTGGATAAGTAAGTCCGGATGTATCTCTTGTATTGTTCGTTCAGTGTTTTTCCCATTAACAGAATCTACGACATAGTCCGGCAAAACTGTCGAATACTCATAGGGGAATAAAAGCCTGAATTCATCGTTCATCTCTATTTTCCATTCCTGACGGCATTTATTGAGAGATGGTCTGTCAATTAGTTTTTTCGTAAATTTTAATATGCCTTGTTTTTTTAATTGCCTCCATAGTTTCTGAATTCTATTTTTACGATATTTTCCATTACTTCGATCGATAGCAACGACTTTTAACCCTGCGAAATGGTTACTTAATTCATGAATTACTATTGCATTTTTTCCTTGAATAGGTAATGAGGTGAATATGACAATTATCAATTTAAAGTAGTTTTAACGCTAAGTAAAATCGATTGTCAGAATAAATTCCAATTCTTGGTATTTCGGCACTGTTCACTCCGTAACCTAAAGGAGTCACAGCAAACCCATGTATATCGTTGTTTGCACACCATTCTGCGTCTTCTTTTTTATATAAACCGAATGGGTAAGCAAAGTGACGAATTTTTTTTCTACAGGTCTTTTC
>CAYYUS010000362.1:0-3787 GCA_964474925.1 uncultured Akkermansia sp.
GCAAATTTTCCCTTGTATTTTTCGGGAATTTTATAAGGGTGATGCGAGCTTAATGTAAAAATGGCCGAGTGAAATGGTTGTTTCATTTCGTTCATTTTTTTAACGCTAAACTTTAAAAATGGTTCATCCCAAATACCCCACGAGCCATCAAAATCTTCATCATTTGCGTATTCTGTTCTTCCAAAATAGGCGTTATAGCCATTTTGTTTTGCGTAGCTGTCAAAATTCATGGTGCCGTTTGTGCCGCCATGAAAGAAGGCGCTGGTGTATCCTTCGGCATTTAAAATATTTGCAAAAGAAGGATAAAAATTAGTGGCATAGGTGCTGTTTATGAATGGATCTTCCATTAATGTTGGCATAGAAGATAAAATAGCCGGAATTCCTTCAATAGATTTGTGTCCGTTTGCAAATGCATTGGTAAACGTAAGCGAATGATCCATCAAACTATCTAAAAAAGGCGTGTAACTTTTTACTTTGCCTATCTTAGTATACTCTTTAGCGCAACTTTCCATCATGATCACTACTATATTTAGTTTTTGTAGCGTGTCGTTTTTGTAATGATGGATTGGGTTGAAAATTGATTCAGGATCTGCAATACCAAAATCCAGTAGGGCTAATTCTTTTTTCTCGAAGGATTTAATAATGGTAAAAGGACTATTAAGCACTAAGCTTGTATATTGTGTTTTGGTGTATTGGCCTGCATCTACCACATCGAGGGGTATTTTTTGAAAACCACCGCGAATTCCAAGAACCGTCAGAGAAGCGCTGAGTAAGAAGACAAGAATTAGATACGTAAGACTTTTGGCATTGTAGGTGTAAGTTTTTGGCAACACTTCAATTTTTTTATAGAAACGCACCAGTAAAAAAACAAGAACGATGAAGATCAACAGGAGATACCAAAAATCTTTGATGTATTGCGGTAAAAGCGTCGACATATCAGTTTGTCCGCCCATTTGGTTAAAAATATCAGCCGTAGAGCGCTTTTTGATATAAGGGAAGTAAACAATATCAACAAGATTGAAAAGAATGAAAACGCTATTTGTAATAGTAAATAACCAGAGCAAGATCTTTTGGTAAGCTTTAGTATAAAAAACAGTAACAGGAATAATAGAAAGGAGAATAAAAAGAGAATTACAAACCAGGATGCTGAACGTATCAAATCGGAGGGCGTAAAAATAAACGGCTATTCGTTCAAAAGAACCAATGTTGCCAAAAAGTGTGTGATTAAAAGAGTAGAAGAGTACCCGGCAAATAAAGTAGGCCAAATAAACCAGCAGCAATCGTTTTAAAAGTAAAAATAGCTGGGAAAAATAATGATCTAGCACACTTTAAATTTATGCTAAATTAATTGATAAAGTAAAAAAAAACCACCCTGAGGGTGGTTTTTTGTAATTATTTTGGAGTTGTAGCTGTTGTACTTTTTGCAGGTTTTTTCTCGCCCGGCAAGCCTTTTTCGTTAATAGCCATTCGCGTACCTGATTTTTTAGGATCAGTTGTTGCACCAGCATTAGGATTTTTCTCTGTTGTGCTTGTTGTAGCTTCAGTAGTTTGCGTTGCTTCTTTTTTAGTAGCACCTTCCTTTTTAGCGGGAGTTGTTGTTGCAGCTTTTTTCTTTGTTGGAGTTTGCGTTGGTTGTTGAAGTTCTTGTGCGTTTGCAAAAGAAAATGCAGCCACTGCGGCAATTGTAAAAACTAGTTTTTTCATGGGTATTAAATTTAAATTAAAGTTACATATTAATTTCAAAAGTCGGACCAAAGTTAGGATTTTAACTTATTTTAAAAGTTCAAGAGCTTCCTGAATCGATATAAGCTCATCCTTAAAGGTTGCAATGATGAAGGCATCACTAAATCCTTTGCCTTCAAGTTCCTTACGATACTTCTCAGCAGCATCATATCCAGGGAAACTGCCTGTAGTGAAACGAATATTGCCCGTTGTTGTAGATTGCTTCTCAAGATCTTTAAGTCCCTTGTATTTTTCATCAGCCGCAGCAACTTGTGCAGGACGTTTGTTAGGACCTAATTGAATCTTGAACAATACTAGTTTCTTGTTCACAGAGCTAAACATTTTGTTCTCGTTCAGATCCTCTTTATATCCTTTTTCAACCTTAGCCTGTGTTTGACTCATTGGGATACGTTTACCGCCTTTATAAGCCGTTACAAAAGCATCGCTATAGCCTTGGATCACCAGATCGGCCCGAACTTGAGCTGCATCTTCAATGGTTCTGTAGCCTTTAGTAACATATCTGTAAACACTTTCGCCTGATTTAAGCTCTAATACACCTGCGCTTGTATTAAATACACTTGAAGAGATCTTGTTTTTAAACGCACCTAATTGAACACGGTAAACGATATCATCAGGACCAAACCCTTCGCTTGCAATGTTCTCAAAATTGGAATTAGCTATACTTGTTGAATCTGAGCCGGCTTTAATGTCTTCCATCGCCTTGGTTTCAGCTGCCAGTAATTTCTGAACCTCCTCTTCGCTTAAGCGTGTAATGCTCTTTCCTTTTAATTTAGAGATACCTGCATTAGCGTTCCCCATTTTTACAAATTCCTCGCGGCTCTTTAATACATTTTTTACTTTCTTGAATCTGCCTGATGTGTAAACAACAGTAGTTCCATTATCTAATGTAGTTGAGTTAATATCTCCAATACTTAAAAGGAATGCCATTTCATCGCTTGGTATAGCGCCTTCGTAACGTGCAAGTTCAACCGTATAAACTTCTTTATCCGGATCAAATTTTGGTTTATTGCTCTTTAATGCAAACGTGTTTCCAATATATTCTGTGGTCATGTTAGCATCAGTAGAGTCATTCATGTACTGATCGTACCATTTTTTCCAATACTCATCATTTGATGCAACACCTTTTGTGTCAACCACCATTCCTTTTGGTGTATTTATCTCATCATCTCTAAAATCTTCTATGCCATCGCCATCCGTATCTTCAGGGCAGCCATCAGAATTTACTTTTGTTTCTTTTGGAGTTCCTTGACAATTATCTTTCATGTCATCAACGCCGTCCTTATCGTAATCGCTTTTATCAAGAGCAAGCCAATCAATGGTTGAAGGATCAACAATCTGCTTCTTCTTCTTTTTGATCTTAAGTGGTTTTGCTATGAGGTCGTATTGAAGAGATACCGATGAATACGTGAATTTATCTTTATGCTTATTCCCACCATTTTGTTTGGTTAACCCGTCAATATAATCAGTGGCAGTGATGTACATTTGAAAATTGAATTTCAGATCAACGCGCTCAGTAACTTTCATTACAATACCTGCGCCATATACGGTAGAGAAAGAACGTTCAGGATATTTTCCAAATAAACTTACGTTGCTTTCGCGAATATCGGTTTCATAAACATAATCACGTTTTAGATCAATGGCATATTGTGAACCGCTTGCAGTTTCAGGCATGTTTTTAATACTACCATCGCTCCAATAGTGATAGGTGATCCCGTTAGCATCCAAAATATCCGTTTTACTTAAGAATTCAAACCCGGAAATACCAACTGTGAAATAAGGTCTTACAATGTATTTGTCAGGAATAAAATTTCCGAAGTCGTACATCAAATTGATCCCACCTGCTCGTATCTCAGAAATAAAATTAGAGTTGTGGTATAATGAGCGCTCATTGGCTCCCAATTTACCAAACATCACATTAAAGTTCAATTGAAGATAGCGAGTAAGACGTTGTGAAAGATTGAGGTCAAAACCCCAGCGGGCCGTTAAAGGCGATTGAAAATTCTTACTGTAAAGATCACCATAAAAACCTAATCGCCCAGCTCCT
>CAYYUS010000363.1:0-3782 GCA_964474925.1 uncultured Akkermansia sp.
GGGCAAGAAAAAGAAAAGACGGCTATTACAGTTGCTACTTTAATAAAACAAGCGAGAGATTTTCTTTTGAAAAAGTGTTTGAATGAAGAAAATAGAAATTCAGCTAATGATAAGGAACTAATTGAAATTTATGAGTCTTTTTACAGAAAACTCTTATATAGAAATTCAAATCTCCCCAAGCCAAACATTTTTACAACGAATTATGATCTCTATTCGGAGCTTTCTTTAGACAAATTAGGAATTCATTATGTGAATGGCTTTTCAGGAGGTATCAAGAAATACTTCAATCCAACCATTTTCAATTATGCATTGGCTGAGAAGATGGATTTATCACAAAGTAAGTGGAGTGTGATTGACAATTTCGTTTATCTCTACAAAATTCATGGATCACTTAACTGGATTCAAGATGAAGAAAAAACAAAACTTTTTAGAGTTCGCGAAATCCAAGAAACAAGTTATGAAAACTTAGAGAAGCAACAAGTAATAATGATCCATCCAACTCCGCTAAAACAAAATGCGAGTATGGGGAGTCCCTATTCAGACTTATTTCGAGAATTTCAAAAAAAGTTGATGCAGAACAACAATGTTCTGATAACCCTTGGTTATAGTTTTAGTGATGAACATATAAACAACTTGATTTACCAAGCATTTACAATTCCCTCCTTTCGCCTAATTGTTTTAGGGGATGAAAACACCAGTGATGATATTAAAAAACTTCAGTCGCTTGATGACCCAAGAGTCTGGATCATTGGTGGCGAGTTATCCGATAAAAGTAAGCTTCATTACTTCAAAGGATTTGTTGAGCAAATTCTACCGGAATTAAGCAACGATGAAATAGATCAAAAAATTGAAAACGCAATTAAACAACTCTTTGATAGAGAATGAATAAAGAAGACAAACAAAGAGTAATAGGCAAAATAGTAGCCATTAATTCGGATCGATTTACAGTTGAGCTATTAAGTGGCATTGACAATTTCAATGTTAATGGCTTTGACGATATTCACTATTTCGCTCAACTCAATAGCTATGTCATACTTCCCTATCAATACTATTATATTGTTGCTGAAGTAGCAGGTGTTAGAGAAAAGGACTTAAATGTTCCGTTCAGTAATCCGACAGAGCAATTCCTAAGCAAAGTGAAGTCAGGAAAATTTTTAGAAGTTCTCCCAATCGGGACTTTAAAACCACAAGAAAATGACCCAAATTCTTACGATTTTGATTTTGGCGTAAGCGTTTATCCTGCTCTTTATACAGACACGCTATATATAAAAGAAAAGGAATTGGATGCAATTTTTAATGTTAAAAATCAAGAGCATACAATTTGCCAAAAACCACGTTTGCATAAGGACAAATGCGACTGTACTATCAAAAGATACACTACTTTATCAGTAGGCAAATCAACAATCTTCCCTGACTATGACGTCAAAATTGATATTGATAATTTTTTTTCAAGTCATTCAGCAATTTTAGGAAATACAGGGAGTGGTAAGTCTTGTACAATTGCCTCGATTCTTCAAGGTCTATTTCGGTTCAAAGAATATAGTGCAACTGGCAGTTCATTCATAATTTTCGATGTGAACGGTGAATACAAACAGGCCTTTGATAAGTTGCAGGACGCTAACACGGATATTGAAATCAAAAATTACAGTCTGAATTTAAACGAGGAAGATGGTGTAAAACAATTTGTACTGCCGCACTGGTTTTTGACAATAGATGAATGGGCATTATTATTACAAGCAACTGAGAAAACCCAACAGCCAATTTTAAGAAACGCACTTGGACTTGCTTCTATATTCACTGCAGAGGAAAATGTGAAAGAGTTAAAAAATCACATTCTCGCAACTTGTATTACACAAATTTTGAGGGATGAAAGCAGCAGCCCGTCTAAAAAAGACAGAATAGTTTCGATTTTGCAGAAATTTAATACAGACGAAATTTCGTTATCAAAAGCATTTACATATACTGATGATGAAGGAAATTACCTGGATTGCAATATTAGAAATTGCTTGACTGTTCATTTCGGTGAGATTAAAGGACTGGCTCAATTAATTTACTATTTAGAACAGACCGACAGCAATGGCGAACCAATTTTCATTGTGGATAAATTTAAAATGCCGACTTATGAAAAGAATCAAAAATTCTCTTTCGAAAATATAGAAGATGCGGTTGATTTGGCACTGCTATACGAAGAAGCTCATGGCAATCGTCAAATCCGAGATTATTGTTCAACTTTAGTAACAAGAATTAAAAGTATTAAGGATAGAGATGACTTTAATTTCATTAAGCAGGATAAGGAAAATTTCGAATCCTATAAGCGTAACATACTGGGGTTAAACAAAGAGAGTGGTGATAAAAATATTACTAAAAAGCAACAAGTCATTATTTTAGATCTAAGTACAGCAGAGGACGAAATTGTAGAAGTTATTTCATGTGTTATTTCAAGAATAATTTACGAAGCAATCAAAGAGCTGCCCGTTAGAAACTCATATCCAGTAAACCTAATTTTAGAGGAAGCACATAGGTACATTTCTGATAGCCCCGTAGGTTCATTTTTAAAAGCCAATCGAATTTTTGAGCTCATAGCGAAAGAAGGAAGAAAGTTTGGGATGTTACTTATAATCTCGTCCCAACGACCAAGTGAACTTTCAAAGACAGTACTGTCGCAGTGCAGCAATTTTATTGTTCATCGAATTCAAAACCCAGAAGACCTTTCACATATTAGGCAAATTACCCCTCACATCTCTGAGACAATACTCAAAAGGATGCCCTCTATACCAACTCAGCACGCATTGATCTTCGGACACGCCGTTAACCTACCAACTACCTTTAAGGTAAACGAGGCTATACCTAAACCGAAAAGTGACAATAATGAAATAAGCAAAAATTGGTTTAAGCCTAAAGGTCATCTTGTTTATAAAATCGATTAAACCATTTAGAACTTGAACTAACAAATGAAGATCTTACTTGATACCAACATTATAATTCACCGCGAAGCCTCCAAGGTAATTAATCAAGATATTGGTATTTTATTTAACTGGATTGACAAGCTGCGGTATCTGAAATACATACATCCAGTAACTATTGAAGAGCTAAATCGCAATGTCTATCAGCAGAATATACAATAATCATTGACAATGCATCATCTAATTTTAATAATGCATCAAAGCTTATCTCACTGCTAAAAATCGCTCCATATATTGTTTCATCATATTGCGGGATAGTTGAAGCTTCAAAGCAATCTTTCTCTGGGAGAATACTTTTATTAGGTGTTGGATTAAAACACTTCTATGTTGCATCTATACAAGGTTATTTTCTATGCTTTATTTAGCAAAGTAAGGCGGTTTAGTCAAATTGTATCGTAAATAGCATCAAAAGTGGCTCAGTTTCGCCGGAATGTTAGGTCGCGATCTACAAAATGTCTCGTCCTAGAAAAACCCTACACTGTTAAAAATTAATCCTGGATTTACTTTACAGTGGTATAGATAAACCCAAAATCCTGTCAATACTTAAAGGTATTACTATTATTAATATGTTTTATGCTAGCATAAAACATATTGTTTAAGTTAATAATATAAATAGAGTATTATTTCTATTCCTGATCTAAGATGTGACGTAAGGCGCGTCTTAGATCAGGA
The DNA here is from genome assembly GCA_964474925.1 of uncultured Akkermansia sp. Lineage (GTDB taxonomy): Bacteria > Bacteroidota > Bacteroidia > B-17B0 > Aurantibacillaceae > Aurantibacillus. The sequence goes on from CAYYUS010000363.1 coordinate 3,636, forward strand.
ATAATGTATTTATTGATTTACAGATTCAGTACGTTTAACATATGGATAATGTTTCCACTGTTTGATAAAATATCCGGTCATTTCATGGGCAACAGAAGGAGTTAAATAATTTAAGCTTGCATGAGGTCTTCGATTGTTATATACCTC
>CAYYUS010000364.1:0-3776 GCA_964474925.1 uncultured Akkermansia sp.
TAAAAGCACTCCAATGGCATGCGTTAACATTTTATACGATGTTGGTGCGCGCGACGAAGATGAAAGCAAAACCGGATTTGCGCATTTATTTGAACACTTAATGTTTGGCGGGAGTGTTAATATTCCCAATTACGATGAACCACTACAATTAGTTGGTGGGGAAAATAATGCATTCACTACAAACGATATTACCAATTACTACTGTACAGTACCATCAAAAAATCTTGAAACTGCTTTTTGGTTAGAGAGTGATAGAATGTTGAGTTTAGCTTTTACTGATAAAAGTTTAGAAGTACAACGTAGTGTTGTGATCGAAGAATTCAAACAACGTTATTTGAATCAACCTTATGGCGATGTATGGTTATTGTTACGTCCGCTTGCATTTAAAAGTCATCCTTACAAATGGGCAACCATTGGAAAAGAAATAAGCCATATTGAAACCGCTGTAATGGATGACGTAAAAGGTTTTTTTAAAGAACATTATCATCCAGCAAATGCCATTATGGTTGTTGCCGGTGATGTAGATTTAAAACACGTAAAGCAATTAGCAGAAAAATGGTTTGAACCAATTTCCGCCCAGCCAAAAACAAAACGCAATTTACCACTTGAAGATAAACAAACGCAACCGCGTGAATTAACTGTGCATAAAGATGTTCCTGCAAATGCCATTTATAAAACCTATCACATGTGCAGCAGACTAGACGATAATTATTATGCTACGGATGTGCTTTCGGATATTTTATCAAGAGGAAATTCATCACGTTTGTATATCTCACTTGTAAAAGACAAACAATTATTTAGCGAAATAAACGCTTATGTGAGTGGGGATTTTGATCCGGGATTGTTTGTGGTATCGGGAAAATTGAACGATGGTGTTGATCTGAAAGCAGCAGAAAATGCCATTGTAGAAGAGCTAGAGAAACTAAAGAATGGATCGATCAATGATGATGAACTACAAAAATGCAAGAACAAAGTTGAATCCAGCATCACCTTTAGCGAAACAGATGTATTGACCAAAGCCACCAACCTTGCCATAAGTGAGCTTTTGGGTGATGCCAACGAAATAAATAATGAAATAGCAAAGTATAATAAGGTCACTAAAGATCAATTGAAAACGGTGGCCAATGATATATTTCAAAATTCAAACTGCTCTACTCTATATTATTTAAAGAACAAATGAGCGATATAACTACCATATCTAAACGTTTGAACGATCTTAAATTTCCTTTGGAAGTTTTGGATCGTTATAATGAGCTTCACAGATATTACCACACTACCGAGCATTTACTTCAAGTAATTGGTAGTTTAGAGAAAAATGGCGCTGTTAACGATGAACTTTTTTTAGCTGCTGTATATCACGATGCGGTTTATGATCCCAAACTAAATAATAACGAAGAAAGATCAGCAGAACTTTTTATTGAGCATTCGAAAACATCGGGTTTAAATGCCGATCAAAAAAACAAGATCAAACAATACATACTCGATACAAAAGCTCATAAAGCTTCGGATCCAATTTCACAGGCTTTAATAACTGCTGATCTTGAAATATTAGAACAACCGCTGGATAAATTGATCGCTTACGAAAAACAAATTTTAAGAGAGTACCAGTTTGTTGATTATAAAATTTACAAACCCAAACGTTTGGAGGTTTTAAGTTCATTGAATACAAATGGCAAACTCGATAACTTAATTGCCTTTGTAAAACAGCACAAGCCAATGATCGCAGTGTTTGCAGGGAGCTTTAATCCATTTCATAAAGGACACTACAATGTTTTGAAAAAAGCAGAACGAATTTTTGACAAAGTGATCATTGCTTTTGGAAAAAATCCGGATAAAACCGACCGCACTTGGCCAATACCCAAACAAATTCAACATCATCAACAAGAAGAATACACAGGATTGCTTACTGATTTTGTTGATTCATTAGGTTACGATGTGATCGTTGTTAGAGGTTTGCGCAATTCAACCGATTTTCAATACGAACAAAATCAGTACCGATACATACAAGAGTTGAAACCCGACATAAAGATCGTGAACATTTTTTGCGATAAGGAATTTGAACACATTAGCTCATCGGGTATTCGCACTCTAGAGAAATACGGTAAACACAAAAACTACTTGCTCGAGTAAGGCATGTTAGGTCGCCAATTTCTAAATAACCGCTTCAATCTTCTCTTTTTTGCTATTGCTATACTTTCTTTTGTGATCGTTGTGGTAAGAGCAAAAACCACGCCCTTTACGCACGACGAAACCGCTACCTTTTATTATTTTATTCAAAACGGGCATTATATGCCGTTTCATGCGCATTTAGATACCAATAATCATATCCTAAATAGCATGTTCACTCATTGGTGTTATGTAGTAATGGGTTCCTCAAAATTTGCTTTACGAATTCCTAATCTGATCTTTTTTGCCATTATGCTTTTTGGATTGTTTCGTATTTGCAAACATCTGCGTTCAGATCACGCCAAACTCCTTTTACTTTTTGGCTTTGTGATCTCGTATAACTGGCTCACGTTTTTTTCGGTAAGCAGAGGTTATGGTATTTCCTTTGGCGCGTTTATCATGGCTACTTCGTTCTTACTTGACTATTTTAAGAACAACAAACTAAAACATGTTATTTACTTATGCTTTTGGATGCAATTAGCCATGGCAGCAAGTTTAATAATGATGCCTGTATTTTGTATCATGCTTGGTCTAATTGTATTTTATCAATTATTAAATTTAAAATTATTTAGCATCGTTAATATTTTAAATCTGGTTATAAATGCGGCACTTATTTTATACTGGGTAAACTTTTCGTCTTATTTAAAAGACGAACATGGACTTACACACGGCGCAGGTGATAGCTATTGGCAAGTAACATTTGTAACCTTAATTTACATGGTTACCGGATCCTATTCGCAAATTCTACAAGGGGTTTTAGCGAGCATAACCATTGCTCTTGTATGCATTGGAGTGATACAGATAATTAAAACAAGGCCAAAATTAAAAACACTTTTAAGCGAACCTTACTTTTGGTTCTTGGCTTTATTTATTTTTGAAATAACGAGCGTTTACCTGATGAAAAAATTGATGGGCATTAATTATCCTGAGGATAGGACAGCACTTTTCTTTTATGCTACTTTAATTTTGTACACGGTTTTCTTAGTTGAGAAAATGAACAATACACTTATGCATTATTTTTCTATTTTGCTTTGCGCAAGCTTATTGGTTCATTTTGTAATGAAATTAAATTTCAGAAAGCACGAATTATATATTTACGATACTTTTCCGGCTCGTTTTTACGATAAATTACTTCAGGAACAAAAAAACTATGCGCTTCCAATAACTATTGGCGGACATCGTTGTCGCGAATTTATTTATGGCTTTATGAATTACCGAAGCGACGGTGCCTTAAATGCCATGGATGCTCCTGAGTTGCTTCACATGAACGCCGATTACCTGGTAGCCAAAGCAGGCGAAAAACCTTTTTACGACCAATATTATACCGAATTGGACAGCGAGCCCGATTGGAACTTTAGGCTTTTGAAACGGAGAGAAAAGATCCAAAATATATTGGAATTGGAAATTAAGGACAATCAGCTTAAGGGGAATAGTGAATTCTACGAAATGATGAACGATACCAATAACCATACATTTCCAACCAAAAATCCAATTAGAGTTGACTTTACCTTTAAAACAGCCGAAGTACCGGTACCTTTTGAAGCTTGGCTGGTAGTGCAAATAGACAATATGGATGGTAGCAAATTTTGTTTTAAACGATCATCGTTGAA
>CAYYUS010000365.1:0-3774 GCA_964474925.1 uncultured Akkermansia sp.
CGACCATAAATTATTAACCCATTTAAAAAGTATGCGAGTTGATGGTTACTTATTTCTTCGAAAGACTCATCATCTTCTTTTAAAAGCCAATTGTTTATTTGCGCGCGATTAACGCTAAGCCCTGCCGAATCAAATAGGTCAATCATTTCAGCATCTTTAAATTCAAATGCAAAGCGAAGGCGGCGAATGATGTCGTTGGTGGTCATTAACCGTAAATGTACGAATTAACTTTGGGTGATTTAAGCGTGAATTAAGACGAGTTATTTACCTTTTTATAAATATAAAATCTCCGCCTTCATCTCCTACGTTTTGAATTACTCCAAACTGAGGTAAACTTTTGCTATTGTTTGAAACTGGCTGTTCCAAGCTTTGAAATAACTGACTTGCCGTAAAAAATGCTTCTTTATTATTGGTCAATCTGTCTATTAAATACTTTAAAAACACGCTTTTGTTTGGTACCGTTTTGAGCGTGCCCGAGGTAATGGCTTTTCTACTAGGTAGCGAATATTTTTGTTTTATAAAACTACTAGCTTCTTGCATATTTACCGAACGTGTTTTAAATATACTTCCACTAAAACATGCGTCGGAAATTAAAAGCGTATGCAATGATTTTATTTTTTTTACATCAGCCACTAATTGATCATTGTACAGCCAATTGGAAGGATTACCAACCTCCGCATCAACAGGTAACCAATAGCCAAGGTCACTTTCCTTTTCGTAATGTCCGTGCCCTGCATAAAATATCAGTAAATTATCTTCCGGTGTTATTTTCTTCGACATTTCAGCAAAGGCGATAACAATGTCTCTTCGGGTTGGATTATAAAGAGCTTTAATATTTTCTTTGTCGAAGATGTACTTTTGACTCAATACCTTTTTTAAAGCCATGGCATCTTTAATTGGTAAGCTATCCAGGTCAGGAATGCCCGGATCGGTATAATTACTGGCCCCAATAATGATAGCATAAAATTTTCCGGGCTTATCAAAATCAACATTAGAGGCATAAATATCTTTCGATTCTTCTTCTTCCTCTGAATTTCGCTTAGTGTTTTTTGCACTGATATCGTTCTTTGGTTTCGTTTCAGCTTTTGTTTTTTCTTCAACTTTTTGGAGTTGATCTAAATTTGAAACGTATTCATATAATTGCGCAACATTTAATTCTAAAATATTAATATTGTATTTATGGGAAGTAGAAACTGGGCCGCCGCCACCCATCATTCCGATCATTGCAACCGGACTTGCAGGCACCTTTTCAAATGTACGTACCAATACAGTGTACTTCCCTTCGCGTTGCTTATATTGAATTAACGTGGTGTAAAAATCCTTTAGATCTTTTATTGGATGAATATCTACCAGTTTTCCCCATTTATTAGAAAGGATCATATGTGTAAGGATATCACCTTGTGGTGATTTGCCGTCTAGATAAGAACCTGCTGCTATCGTTAATTTATAGCCCATGTTTACGATCTTCACGCCACCTTCGCCCATGCCAGGATTTTGTCCGGCACTTTGCAGCTCTTCATTTGTGGCATGCGTTACTTCAAACCCAACAATCGAAAGAATATTTAATGCTGGCTTTTCATCTAAAGGCTCACTATTACTTTTTACTTTTTCTGCGGCTATTGAGGGCTTGCCAATGCTTTGTACATACTGAGTTAAAAAAACTGAGTTCAGCTGGGAAATATTAATAACGTAATGCCTTGTTTTATCATTATGTGATTTTTCAGCTATGGCTATAATGTGATAGTTGCCACCTTTTTCTTTATACTGTATTAAAATAGTGCAAAAATCTTTTAAATCCACAATGGCGCGTTGTTCAAAGATCTTCCCAAAATTATTTGCTATTTGAATTTGAGTTAGGATATCACCTTCAACTCCGGGCCCCATTGAAGTATAAGTTTTGCTTTTGATGATCTTTGGTCCCATATGGATCAACTTTACTCCCCTTGCTCCTGTAGTTGGCTTCATACCAAGGCTAGTTAAGTTAGCATCAGTTACTTCAGCAACTTCAAATCCAATGATAGATTCGAGGTCGATAGATTCGCCGGGCGTAGTTTGAGAAAAAATTGGATTTAAAAGAAGAAGTGCGAAAGAAAGGAGGACTTGTTTGATCATTGGTGAATGTAGGGTATATTCCTGTCAATCTACTATTTACTTTGTAGATGAATTTTTATAATTCATAGATTTGTTCCTTCTATATTCTCTTCCTTTTTTATAAAGCTTTTGTATCTTTGCCTCATATTTATGGAAAAAAGAGTTAGAGTTCGTTTTGCGCCTAGTCCTACAGGCGGTTTACATATGGGCGGCGTGCGTACTGCCTTGTTCAATTACCTGTTTGCTAAAAGACATGGTGGGGATTTTATTTTACGTATTGAAGATACCGATCAAACCCGTTTTGTAGAAGGCGCCGAGCAATATATCATTGATGCCCTTAAGTGGTGCGGCATTGCACCAAACGAAGGTGTGGGTTTTGGAGATGGTCCTCACAAGCCTTATCGCCAAAGCGAACGCAAGGAAACGGGTATTTATAAAAAATATGCCGATAAGTTGATCGAAAGCGGCCATGCGTATTATGCATTTGATACGTCTGAAGAGTTGGATGAAATGCGCAAACGTTTGGAAGCTGCAAAAGTGGTGGCTCCACAATACAACGTTACTACGCGTCAAAACATGCGCAATAGTTTAACGCTAAGTACCGAAGAAGTTCAAAAATTATTGGCGGAAGGAAAACCTTATGTAGTTCGTTTAAAAGTTCCACGTAATGAAGAAATTCGTTTTAATGATATTATCCGCGGATGGGTTGTGGTAAATAGTGCGCAGGTAGATGATAAAGTACTTTTAAAAAGCGATGGTATGCCAACTTACCATTTGGCGCATATTGTTGATGATATTGAAATGCAGATCTCTCACGCAGTAAGGGGAGAGGAGTGGTTGCCAAGTGCCCCGGCGCATATTTTAATTTACCGTTATTTAGGCTTAGAGAATGAAATGCCAAAATTGGCGCATTTACCTTTGATATTAAATCCGGATGGAAATGGAAAGATCTCTAAACGCGAATCTCGTTTTCCTGTATTTCCATTGAGTTGGAAAGATCCGCGCGAGGCTACACCCTTTGTGGGATATAAAGAATCGGGATATTTTTCTGAAGCATTTATAAATGTATTGGCTTTGTTAGGATGGAATCCCGGAACAAACGAAGAATTGTTTACTGTGGAAGAACTCGCAAAGCTTTTTGATTTTGAACGCGTAAGTAAAAGCGGTGCTAAGTTTGATCCCGAAAAAGCAAAGTGGTTCAATCAACAATATTTACGTAAGCATTCCGATAAAGAATTGGCTGCATTGTTCAAACCAACCTTAATTGAAAAAGGATATACCAATTTGCCTGAGCAATTTATTGAGGACTATTGTCGCTTAGTAAAAGAGAAAGCACAATTTGTTCACGAGTTTTGGCAATACGGTTGCTTTATTTTAGAGGAGCCAACATCTTACGATGAAAAAGTAATGGCCAAAAAATGGAACACTGATGTAAAAGCTTTATTTGTAAAGTTGGTAGATAAATTTGCCGCTGTACAAAAATGGGATGCACATGAGTTACACGAATGTTTTGCTGCCGCCACAACTGAATTAGGGAAATTAGACATGCAAGTAATGCGTGTATTAGTAACCGGAGTAGCAGGCGGGCCTCAATTATTTGATGTGATGGCTTTGATGGGGAAAGAAAAAACGCTAGAACGATTTAAGATAGCATTTAACAAACTAGCTTAGTTTTAGCCACGG
>CAYYUS010000366.1:0-3753 GCA_964474925.1 uncultured Akkermansia sp.
TATACTTATAAAGGAACTTTAATGAGGAAGGTGGAAACGTATCAATATTATGCATGGGGTTCTCCTACAACTTTGTTAGGAGAGCAAACTACATACTTACATGATGATCAGATCACAAAGCACAACAATCAGAGTATTTCGGATTTCCTCTTTTATTCAATAGGGTATAATTATCAACTTTTAACAAGGAGAAAGCGAAGTGTATTATTTGAGCTTGCCGCATTTATTCCTTTACCAACATTTCATGGCGACTATAGCCCATTTTCTGTTGATTTTAAAATTGGTTATAAATTAGGTAAACAGAAATAATCCGTATCTTAGTTTTTAAATGCCACACATCCTCATAGTAGCCGCCACGCCTTTCGAAGTTCAACCTTTGTTGGAAAAGTATTCTATCATTTTAACCGGCGATGGTTTGGTGGATTCATACATAACGGATACTCGTCAACTTTCGGTTTTGATAACCGGAGTTGGTATGGTAAATACCGCCTATCAAATTGGAAGAAATTCGCATACCATTTATGATGCCATTATTAATGTTGGAATTTGCGGCGCATTTGATAAGCATTTAAAATTAGGACAAGTAGTAAACGTTACCAAAGATGAACTTTCCGAAATGGGTGCAGAAGATGGTGATGAATTTATAAAATACAAAGATCTTGAATTGAGCGGAACAAGCGTTTACGAGAGTAAATGGATAATGCGCTCAAAAGAAATAGCCGAACTTAAAACCGTAAAAGGAATTACTGTAAATAAAGTTCATGGTAATGAAGAAAATATTGAACGCATAAAAAAATTGTTTTCGCCCGAGGTAGAAAGTATGGAAGGCGCAGCTTTTTTAGCCGCATGCAAAGGCGTAAGTAATTATACGCAAATTCGTGCCGTTTCAAATTACGTAGAGAAACGCGATAAAAGTAAATGGGAAGTAAAATTAGCCGTTTCAAATCTTAACACTAAAGTTCTGAATATTTTAACCGAATTATTTGAAACATATTAAGATCGGATATTCGCCTTGCCCAAACGATTGTTTTATTTTCGACGCCCTTGTACACAAAAAAATAGACACAGGTGATTATACCTTTGAGCCTATTTTAGAAGATGTAGAAACTCTCAATAAATGGGCAATGGAGGGAAAGCTTCCTGTAACAAAATTGAGTTATCACGCTTTAGTTTATGTATTAGATAAATACGCTTTATTAAAAAGTGGAAGTGCCTTAGGTTTTAATTGCGGACCTTTACTTATTTCCAAAAAGGAGATCAAAGATCCTGAAGCAGAAATAAAAAGCATTGCCATTCCCGGTAAATTAACAACAGCTAATTTTTTGTTGAGCATTGCGTATCCAAAACTCACCAATAAAACCGAATTGGTTTTTAATGAAATTGAAGATGCGGTTTTAAATGGAAAGTTTGATGCAGGATTAATTATTCATGAGAACCGTTTTACTTACGAGCAAAAAGGCTTAAAAAAAGTGCGCGACCTTGGAGAATTTTGGGATGGATTAATTCATGCACCAATTCCCTTAGGAGGAATTGTTGCTTCAAAAAGTTTGGATGAGACAACACGAAATGATATTGACGCTTTAATTAAGAAAAGTGTTCAATATGCTTTTGCCAATCCCGAAAGTTCCATGCCTTACGTAAAACAGCACGCCCAAGAAATGAGCGAGGAAGTAATGAAAAAACACATCGCTTTATATGTGAATGAGTTTTCAATTGATCTAGGAGAAGTGGGAACGAAGGCAGTAAATTTATTATTTGATAAGGCGAGGGAAGTGGGGCTTATTGCGCAATAAAAACCATTTTTAACGTTTTACTGTAAAATTCATTAACTTTATTGAAATGTGGTATCATGAAAAAACTCGGATGCATTATTCTGATATTCTCGGTTATAAAAATAGCAGCACAAGATAGTCTTAGTGCAAAACCGAAAACATCTTTTGGGATCGAGTATAACTTGATGTTGGGAGGCACATACGGTCATGGGATATACGGAACGATGATCCATAAAGAAAGGCATCAAATAACCTTAGGACTTAATGTATTGCCAATGACAAACCCTTTTAAAGATGGGGCTAATCTTGGAGGAACATTAGGATACGATCTTTACCCAAATAAGCGAAAGAACAGGTTAGATCTTTTATTTCATTCGGATGTAACTTATGAGAAATACAAAACAATAGATAATTATTATGCCTGGAATACAGGCGCCCTTAATTATAGTTATAAAACAAATTCAGACCTCATTATGTGGAATATTGGCCTTGGATTTAATTTCAAGATCGCTCCCGGAGTAAGTATGAAATTTTTGGTTTCAAGCGGGATGTTTTACTATGTAAATTCCAATTCTGTTTTTAATGATTATGTAAATGGTTACGAATCGCGATATGCTTACACAGATTTTGAATTAGCGGATTTCGAGGATTTTATGATCAACGATTTAACTGCGCGAATAGGAATAAATTATTTCTTTAAGAAGAGAAAAATTTCAAAGTAAAAGAAAAGCCATCTGTTAAGATGGCTTTTTTAGTCTTAGTAAGTTAAGTGCAGTTTTAAAGTGTTCCTCTCAAAGCCTGCTCTCTTTCAATGCTCTCAAACAAAGCTTTAAAGTTACCTGCACCAAAACCGGTAGCACCCATGCGTTGAATTATTTCGTAAAATAAAGTAGGACGATCTTCAACGGGTTTAGTGAATATCTGTAACAAATAACCATCTTCATCAGCATCAACCAAAATAGATAGCTTTTGTAATTGTGCAATATCTTCTTTCATCATATCACGGTGCACGCCCAAACGTTTTGGAATTTCATCATAATATGCCTGTGGAGGAGGAGGTAGGAATTCAACACCTCTTGCTTTTAATTCAGCAACAGTTTTAATGATATCATCTGTTGCTAATGCTAAATGTTGCACGCCGGCACCTTCATAAAAATCAATATATTCTTCGATCTGCGATTTTTTATTTCCTTTGGCAGGTTCGTTTATTGGGAATTTGATACGACCGTTTCCATTACTCATTACCTTACTCATTAAAGCAGAGTACTCGGTATGAATTTGTTTATCATCAAAACTTAAAAAGTTTACAAAGCCCATTACGTCTTCGTACCATTTTACAGTTGGATTCATTTGATTCCAATCAACATTACCAACCATATGGTCAACAAACTTCAATCCTACAGATGTTGGATTATAATCGCTTTTCCATTCCTTAAAGCCCGGTAAAAAAGTGCCTTTGTAATTTTTACGTTCAACAAACATATGCACTGTTTCGCCATACGTGTAAATTCCGGCACGAACCACCTCGCCTTGTTCGTCTTTTTCAACTACAGGCTCCATGTAAACTTTTGCGCCACGCTTTACCGTTTCTTCAAACGACTTGCGTGCGTCTTCTACCCAAAGTGCAATTACTTTTACACCATCGCCATGCTTTTTTACATGCTCACCAATGGGCGAATCGCTTTTTAAAGCAGTAGTTAAAATAATTTTTATTTTATCTTGCTTTAACACATACGAGGTACGATCTTTTAATCCTGTTTCTAATCCTGCATAAGCAAATGATTGAAAACCAAACGCGGTTTTATAAAAATGCGCCGATTGTTTGGCATTACCTACATAAAATTCTACATAATCGGTTCCTAATAAAGGAAGGAAATCTTGCGCTCCTTCAAATATTTTTTCTAAACCATACTCTACATTCTTTACTACTTTTGCTGCCATAATATTTTTATTTTGAAATTATTTATTTGATAACTAAAAA
>CAYYUS010000367.1:0-3748 GCA_964474925.1 uncultured Akkermansia sp.
AAAACAGTTAGCTCGTCGCCACTATTTCCCTTTTGAGAAAATGCGTATTTAAAACTCAATTGCGCGCCGGTAACATTTGTAAGATCAAATTTTGGAGAGAATAATTCTACTCCTTCATTAGGATTATCGCCATAATTATTTACGAATAAACATTTTTGTCCGCTTGCTCCTACAGTGCTAGTTTGTGCAAAACCACTTCCGAATTGTGGCGGTGTTGTTATCCATTCGTTGTTAGGATAAGAACCAGTTTCAAAATCTTGTGCAATATTTAACGTTGCGCCATTATTTGCCATTACGGCTATGTAATTTATTTTGGTGGTTGAATCTTCTCCAAAACTATTACCAACTTTTAATTTCACTGGCAACAAGCCACTATTTGTAAATGTAAGGATGCCGTTTTGTAACGTAGACGTATTTGATGCGCCGGGCGAACTCCATAGCCAGTTTGTAATTGTTCCATTATAACTGTGATCTATGAACGTAACTTGATTTCCCTCGCAAGTGCTTGCAGCATTAACTAAAAACTCAGCTTTTGGAGCGCAGTTATAATTAGGAGTTACGATACCTGTTGCTGTCATATTTGAAGCACTTACCAAATTGATCCTTTCAGTTAAAGTTGTAAGTACTAAATTCATTTTATTTGATTGACCAATTGTGAACATTCGCGGACAACCTGAATATTCCATATAGTTTTGAAGATTCTCAACTACACTTGGTGTACAATCTATTGCATTCGCCAAATTACACCAGCTATGACCTTTTGTAATTGGGGTATCTCCAACACCATCATCACCACAACTTACACCCGGATTATTTGTACTTCCCCAAATATGCGGTAATCCAAGCCAATGACCAACTTCATGGGTTAGTGTACGTGAACGACCTACTGAGCTAGTTCCAATTTTACCTACATAATCGTCAAGACTAACAATAGCATCCATTACAGGAGGAGCAGTGCCTGGAAGAAAAGTGTAAGCAGCTGCACCACCACCGGCGATGGCTTTAACTACGTAAATATTCAGGTATTTTTCTCTTGGCCATGTATAAACATAATATTCTATTTCTGAATCCCAATTTGTTTTTGCATCATAGTGACGCGTAATACCATTGGTGCATTTTCCATCAGGATCTAAGCTGGCCAACTTAAATTCCACATTAACATCGGCGATCAGGTTCTTAAATTGCACTACAACGGAGGTAGTATCACTATTTAATTTTCTAAAATCAATATTTAAAACATCAATAGCGCTTTGAATTTGTGCATCACTAATATTCTCGCTTCCATTCAAATGCAGTACATGAAAAACAACCGGAATAGTTACTGTAACCGCCGCGGTTTTGTTGGCAGTAACAGATCCCATATTTTCGATCTGTTTTAATTTAGCATCATAGTCAGGAGAGAACTTACGGAGCTTATCCTGAGCATAATTAAAACCACAACCCTTCTCGGTCTGAGCATAACTCAACGAAGAGATCAAAAAAAGAGCAATAATGCTTCTGAGGTACAAATTTCCCATGCTTTAAAGATATTAAATTGTTTTATTTTTAATAGCTTTGTGGCCTATTATGTTTCCAAAAACTATACAGGAACTTCACATAGGCATTTTAGGCGGAGGCCAATTGGGCAGGATGCTGATACAGAATGCTGTAAACTATAATCTTAACATATCAATTTTAGACCCCGATAAGAACGCCCCTTGTAAAGACCTTGTTAAAACCTTTGTAAATGGCAGTTTAACCGACTATAATACAGTGTATAAATTCGGTAAAGACAAGGATCTTATAACCATTGAAATAGAGAATGTAAATATTGAGGCCTTAAAAAAACTGGAGCAAGAAGGAAAACAAGTATATCCGCAACCTCATATCATTGAAATGATACAGGATAAGGGTTTGCAAAAAATGTTCTATCAACGCAATGATATTCCTAGTCCTGATTTCTTTTTAACGGAGAGTAAAGAACAAATAGCGAAATACGCCACATTTTTTCCTTTCTTTCAAAAATTACGCAAAGGTGGTTATGATGGAAAAGGTGTAGTAAAATTAGTATCGCCACATCATTTAGAAAAAGCCTTTGAAGAACCAAGTGTATTAGAGCGATTGGTTGATTTTGATAAAGAACTTTCGGTAGTTGTTGCACGAAATAAAAATGGAGAAGTAAAATGTTTTCCTGTGGTAGAGTGTGAGTTCAATCCACAAGCTAATTTGGTTGAATTTTTATTTGCTCCGGCCAACATCAAAAAAAATATTGAAAAAGATGCCATTGCCATTGCCACACAGCTGATCGAAAAGCTTGATATGGTGGGCATTTTAGCGGTAGAGTTGTTTTTAACGCGCGATGGGAAACTATTAGTGAACGAGATCGCGCCGCGTGTGCATAATAGCGGACATCATACCATTGAAGCAAATATTACATCACAATTTGAGCAACTTTGGCGCGCTATATTGAATTTGCCCTTGGGAGATACCGCCATTGTTAAGCCCGGCGTTATGATCAATTTACTTGGAGATTTTGGACATGATGGTCCTGCTGTTTATGAAGGATTAGAAGACATTATGAAATTTAGTGGTGTTTATGTTCACCTTTATGGCAAACTTCAAACAAAGCCTTTTAGAAAAATGGGCCACATTACCATTGTAGACGATGATATTACCAAGGCGAAACAAAAAGCTAAAATGGTTAAGAATTTGATCAGAGTAATTACGTGATCAACATCAATGCATCCTAAAACCAACACCTACGCTTAAGCTAATGTTGGAAATGGTTTGAAAAGCAGGAGGACTCGTAGGGAAAAATCGCTGATTAATGTTTGACTTTAAACTTGTATAATAATAATCAGGGTTAATGGTCATGTAAAACAACTTATTAATGTTTTTCTTTAACCCTACCCCAACTCTAAAAGCAAATTTTACTTCTCTTTCACTATCTACTGCTATTGTTGTTCCAATAAGATTAGCTGTACCTGTTGGTGCGGTTTGGTAGGATGGAGTTTTTGAAAGACACATACCAAACAATAATCGTGGTGTTAAAAAATTCTCTTCGTCTAAAGCAATATTTCCACTTCCACCGATCAATACAAAATTATTTACCCAATTAGAACGAGGGATCAAGGTAAAATTCTTTGTTCCCTTTAAAGCATTTGAGGCGAACGAACTCTCATCAAATGTGTTCATCTGCCTCGAGTAGCTTATCATTATATTCACAAGATCAACAACTTTTATATATACGCTCCCGCCGATAGAGAATCCTTCTTTCGCGTATCCTGCTAAAATATTATTATGATCTCCTGATGCAAAATTTCCGGCGGGTAAAATAAAACCGGGACTCAATTCAACACTTACATACTCATATAAGGTCTTTTTAGATTTAAAAGATGTGTCGTTGAAATTAACCAACATAGAATCGCCCGGCGTTATAACTGGAGTTGATGTTAGTGTTGAAGTATTGGAAGTAGCGGTACTATCGCTTTGTGAAAAAGCATTTAAACACAGAAGGAACAAGCTATAACACAGAAAGCGTTTCATCAATTTAATGTATGAATATAGAATTAATTTTCCTTTTCATCAAACTTTATTCCCAAGCTCTCTAATTCCTGCAATAGCGGGCTGTACACGTCCTTTACAATAGGAATTTGAACCCCACTAAGCTTGAATTTCCCTTCTAAAAAGTTCTTTAGCGTGATAGCTAATGGTAAACCAACGGTTTTTGCCATGGCTGTGTGGTTTTCATCATCTCCCATAACTACCA
>CAYYUS010000368.1:0-3746 GCA_964474925.1 uncultured Akkermansia sp.
ACCAACAGGTAAGGCACACATATTTGGTATTCCCCAACCAATGGTATTATTTGGCGTTAAATTATTAGAAGCCGTTTTTCTAAGCGTGTCTAACACTTTCATTGTTTTGAAGGTATTGAAGCGTTGCCAAAAACAAGCTACTGCTCCCGCCAAAACCGGCGTAGCAAAAGATGTACCATTGCCTTGTTCATACCCGCCTGAATTAGCAGCCACCCAAGTTTGCAAACCTCTTGCTGCAAGATCAGGCTTAATTCGTCCATCTGCAGTTGGTCCCTTTGAACTAAAACTTGCGTAATTACCTGAAGCATCTATCGCCCCAACCGTACAAATACTATCTGCGTCGGCCGGAACTCCAATAAATTGCCATGGTGAAGTACCGTCATTTCCGGCAGCATTAAGTACAAACATTCCTTTTCTAACAGCCATGGTGGAGGCAATACTCATTGGGTATGTTTTTCCATTTAAAGCAGTATAAGTATGATTAAAGGCCGCGTTATCAAATGTAGTATATCCAAGCGATGTCGTTAAAATATCTGCGCCAACACTATCAGCAAATTCAGCACCACGGATCCAGTTATATTCTTCGCTTGGTGTTTCTGTAGCAGCATCTTCAGTACGCAACAACCAATAATCTGCTTCAGGTGCAGTTCCTACCATCACACTTGGATGACAAGAGGCCATACAAGAAAGCACTTTCATGCCGTGTGAATTATCTTCGTAAACACTATTCCCTCCTTCAACAAAATCGCGTGTACCTAATACTCCACCTCGTGCAAACAAACTATCAAAGGCCGGTAAATTATTAGCATTAAAAAAACCTGCGTCTAAAACTGCAATTGTCATGCCTTGCCCCCTAAATCCATAACCATGCATACACACGGCATTTATTTGTTGCGCCTGATCATATCCATTTCCATAATACTCTATGATACCTTGACTCTTTGCTTGTTCATCATCATTGTCAGCAACAGCTTCTTTCTCAAAAACAACTTTGAATTTATTTGTCGGATTTGTATTTACAACAAATGAAAGTGAATTGATAGCATTTGTTGCAGTAGAAATTACTGTTCCATTTGTACTAGAAATAGAAACAGCCACCGAATTCAGCCATTTTGAAGCATACAACACTTGCACATTTGCAATATTATCAATTTGCGCAAGATAAGCCGGTGTAACAGGAAGATCCGTTTGGTCAACCGCAATACTTTGAGCTGTTCTTCTATCCACCGATTTTTGAGTAAGGAAAGCGGTTGGTGTACCTACGGAATACGGTGTGCCATTCTTATCTGCCAACTTTACCCAATACTTTGTAGAGGTTTGCGCATTGAATGAGCTCGCCAAAAAAGCAATTAATATTCCTAGAACTATTTTTTTATTCATAACCATAACTAACTAATGTTTGTTTATATATCAATCCCTTTTCAATACGTTGCTCCACCGGAATGTTTGCAACAACTGTATTAGAGTAAATGTCTTTTATTTCGCGGTATACCAAACCTACCCCTTTAGCATATTTTTCAGTATAATACTGAACAGCTATGAGCGATCTATCATCACGTTGCTTAACGGTTAACACATTGCTTAACGAAATTGCGCTTATTGTTTCTGCTTTATCTATTGCCGAGTAGGTATACATGAGCTGCCCCAAACTATTATTCGCATTGCCATCCCAAGTTGCATTTTGTGCTACAGGGAAGATCATTTTAGTATAACGCAAATTACTTTCCACAACTTGTACTTTTTTATCGTCAGCATTTATCATCCATGCTTCTTTTATAATGTAAGCTATACTATCATACGACTTATTTGGGTTGTACATTTTTATAGAGCGTTCTAATCTTATAGCTTGCCTGCCTTCGTTATCGGTAAAATTTTCAACCAGCCGTTCCTTAATGCGGTATTTATAGGTTACCGTATCCAAACTAAGATCGTTATAAACCGTACTATCCACATCGTAAACCACAAACTTACCGATCTTTGTAGGATAATAGTCCAATCCCAACACCGAAGTAGCGTCTTCTGTCTTTTTTTTACACGAAGTAAGCAATACGCAAACCAATAGTATAGATCCCAGAGCTTTGATAAGGCAATTTACGAAGAAAAAAGCAGTCTTTAAAATCCTTGCTGGGCTTAAAAACTATTAGTAAATTCGAGTATTGTTTAGCATGAGCCAGGAAACTAAAGACGCGGTAAACTTAATTTTAACAGATTATTTAGAAGCGCATAAGCACAGAAAAACATCTGAACGTTATGCCATTTTAAATGAGATCTATTCGCACGACGGGCATTTTGACATTGAGCATTTATATTTGCTCATGAAGAACAAAAAATACAGAGTAAGTAGGGCCACTTTGTATAATAATATTGAGATACTGATAGATGCCGGCCTGGTGATAAAACACCAATTTGGCAAGAACATGGCCCAGTTTGAAAAAGCATACAAGTACAAACAACACGACCATTTGATTTGTACCGATTGCGAAAAAGTATTTGAGTTTTGCGATCCGCGCATTATGCAGATCCAGAGAATGACAGAAGAGCTTTTAGACTTTAACGTTATTCATCACTCGCTCAATTTTTTTGCAAAATGTAGAAGTTTAAAAGAAAAAGGACATTGCGAACACGTAAAAAAATAAACTATGGTATTTGAATATTTTATAACAAAGCAAGCTAATACAGCAACAATTACGTTAAAAGGCGAATTGATAGAAAAGAATCAAGCGAACGATCTTATCAAAGAAGCAGATGAATTATCGGCTGCCAATTGCCAAAAATGGGCTATTGATATGAGCGAACTCAAATACATGAATAGTAATGGACTTAATACCCTAATTCAACTGCTTACTAAAGCACGTAAAGTTGGCGGCGAGGCTGTTTTATATAATTTAAATAAAAAGATCCAGGAATTGATATTGATAACCAAACTCAATACATTATTTAAAGTGGCCAATACAAAAGAAGAGGCCATGAAGATATTGGAGAACTAGTTACTTTTTTGCGAGTAGATTTTTTATCTCCACCAACTCGTTTTTAATTTCGTTAAGTATTGCCGAATCATTATTTGCAGGAGCAACTCCCCCTCTCGATTTTTCCTTGATCACTTTTTCGCGTTGCAATAAGATCATATTCTTAAACTCCTCTGCATCATCTACTCCCGGTATACTCATCATATTGCTATGATGCGCTCCTCCTCCGCCGGCAGTTTCTACACGAATAAAAGTTAAACCAAACGAACGCAATACTGGTCCACCAAAAAAGGAAACATCTTGGATATTCTCCAAAGGAATTGTTTTTTCAATATGCAATACAATACCTTTTGAAAAGTATAAATTCTTCTCGCTTAACTCGCACTTTAATGTTTTAAAGAATTTACCAGAGAGCCACTGGCCTAAGCCGCACAACCAAAACGGAATGAACACAATTCCAATAACGGTAACAAACATATAAAACAATACAACTAAAAATATGTACGTTTTAAGTGCAGGGTTAAATACGCCTTTTTTTAAGATGATGTTTTGATTTTCCATTGTGATGAATTTTGCATTATAAATGTAAGAAAAAATACGTCAACTAGAGGTAGAAACCGCAGAGCGCTAACGCTCTCGCAGAGTCCCGATGGTTATCGGGAACGCAGAGGTCGCAGAGTAAAATTAAACGCATAAAAAAATTGAGGTCGCAGAGAAGAAAGCTTCGCTTTCTTATTGTTAGCAGGTACGGGTAATCCTTTCGAAGAATCATCTTGCTTT
>CAYYUS010000369.1:0-3732 GCA_964474925.1 uncultured Akkermansia sp.
TATGAAGTGCCGCTTAACATTTATTAAATTTTGGACCGACGGTAAGATAGTGAGGCTTTTTTTAGGTAAATTTGTGTTAATGAGGAAGTTTTCCCTTATAATAGCCATGTTGTTGACCATAGTTGTGTTTGGACAAAAAACATCTATTAGCAAGAAGCGAACCCTTGATAAAAAGAAGATCGAACTAAAACATACTACGCTTGGTGTTGGCGTTGGAATACCCCGAAGTGTGATCTTTTTAAGTCTTAATGGAAGAGAGTTCAACGATGCCACCGGTTTTAATGTTGGGATGGTTTACGGAGGCAATAAACTAGCGCGTTTGGCCTTAGAGTTTCATCAGTACTCTCCAATAGATATTGAGCCAACTTGGTACAACATTAACGCTAAAACTTACGAGGCAAATATTCAACTCTTAGCGCGTTTTAAAAGAAGCAACGCCATTATTTATCCTATTACGGGAATAAGCGTGAATCAATTCAAAGGTTACTTTACGGGAAAAGAGGATTTTCAAAATCTAGCAGATAAATATCCCGTGAATTCAGAAGTTAGATCGTATTGGATAGGTGCAAATTTTGGTTTAGGCTACGAACATCAAATTGGACCATTAAAAGCTGTTTTGCAATATAAAATGAGAGTAGGCGTACAAGATGTTGTTGGAAAGATCAATATCATGGACGTATGCTATTCCCTTGGATTGCGTTATGATATCAAAGCGCTTACGCCTAAAGCTGTTTATCGTGTAATTACACGTAATTACAAGGCGCGATACGACGTTAATTAAGCCTGCGCTGTTGGTCCACCAAACACAATCGGAAAAGGACTTTCAATATCTTTTATTTTCCCATTCATTTGTTCGAAGGTGGCAATATTATCTGCTAAAGCTTTAACCAAACGTTTTGCATGTTGAGGTGTAAGCACAATGCGTGATTTTACTTTTGCTTTTGGAATACCCGGCATCATTTTTACAAAATCAATTACAAATTCCGATTGAGAGTGTGTAATGATAGCTAAGTTCGAATAAATTCCTTCTGCAACTTCTTCGCTTAATTCAATGTCTATTTGATGATTTGGTTTATTTTCCATTGTATATGTTATTTAATGTAAGTACTCATTTCTTGTTGCACTCTTTTGGCTTCCTTAGCAGCCATCTCTGCAAAATCTTTTCCGTTTCCGGCATAAATGATACCGCGACTGTTATTTACTAAAAGACCAATTTCTTTTGTTAGTCCGTATTTACAAACTTCCTCCAGCGATCCGCCCTGTGCGCCAATGCCCGGAACCAATAAAAAATAATCAGGAATTATAGCTCTGATATCTTTTAACCATTCTGCTCTTGTAGCGCCAACTACAAACATCATATTTTCGCTGCTGCCCCACGAGCGACAACTTGTGATCACGTGTTTGTATAATTCTTTAAATCCCGGATCAAGCATTTGAAAATCGGCTGAGCCCGGATTTGATGTCAAGGCTAAAACAATAGCCCACTTGCCGGGATATTGTAAAAATGGTTCTATAGAATCTTTTCCCATATAAGGTGCAACCGTAATTGCATCCGCATTCATGGTTTGTAAAAATGCTTTAGCATACATGGCACTTGTATTCCCAATATCGCCACGTTTGGCATCGGCAATTACAAAATGCTTAGGGTATTTTGTTTTAATATAAAGTATTGTTTTTTCTAAAGCCGCAACTCCTTTTAATCCGTAAGCCTCGTAAAATGCCGAATTTGGTTTGAACGAAACGCAATAAGGCGCGGTAGCATCTATAATGGCGCGGTTAAATTCAAATATGAGATCATCCGAATTTTTTAAATGCAAGGGCATTTTATCTGTGTCGGGATCAAGGCCAACACACAAAAAACTTTTTTTAGTTCTTATTTGCTCTATTAATTCTTTTTTTGTCATACTATTTTGCCATTTTTTTTGCCACAAAGACGCAAAGGCACAAAGTTTATTTTTTAATCTACTATTTTATTTAAGCAATTTTCAATGAGTACTTCCACACTCTTTTTGTAATCGTTAGTGAATTCTTTTCGCACACGATTCGCAATGATCACACATACCGTTAAACATTCATGTCCTAATAATTTTCCTAAGCCATATAATGCCGATGTTTCCATCTCGAAATTACTGATCTTTTTGTTATCATAATTAAAATCGGTCAATAATTCGTTGAGGTTAGGTTTTGAAGCCTTTAAACGGATCTGGCGGCCTTGCGGACCATAAAACCCCGGGGCTGTGGCTGTAATTCCGCGGTAAAAACCCTCATTAAATTTAGCAAGTAATTTATCGGAAGCCTTTATACAATAAGGGTAGGGAAGATTTGCGTCCCAGCTTGAGTGCTTCATAAAAGCCTCGCTAATGGCATCTTCGTTAATGCTCTTAAAATTGGCGTAATAATTCAATAAGCCGTCAAAACCTAAACCATGTGTGCTTACTACTAATCCATTTACAGGGATGTCTTTTTGTAAAGCACCACTGGTTCCTAAACGAATAATGTTCAAGGAACGTAATTTTGAATTTAGAGTACGGGTTTTTGGATCAATATTTACAGCCGCATCCAATTCGTTTAAAACAATATCAATATTGTCTGTTCCTATTCCTGTACTTAGAACTGTAATACGTTTTCCGTTGTACCAACCTGTATGGGTTATAAATTCGCGGTGTTCGGTTTTAAAATCTATTTTCGAAAAGTAAGATGAAATTTGCGCAACACGTCCTTGATCTCCAACCACAATAACATCATCGGCAATATCTTCTCCCAATAAATTAATATGGTAAACACGTCCTTCCGGAGTTAGTATTAATTCTGTTTCGGGGAATTGCGACATTTTACAGTGTTTCAAAAAAAAGCCCCGATCGCTCAGGGCTTATAAATTAATAATAAACAGCTCTTCTTACTTCGCTGATGTGCTTGCTAAAGCGGATCACTTGGCGGGTATAACCGTATTCGTTATCATACCACACGTAAAGTATAATTGTTTTTTTATCAGGAGAAATAATAGTGGCTTGGCTATCAAATACACTAGCGCAAGGATTTCCAATAATATCGGTACTTACTAATTCGTTACTGAACGAATATTGAATTTGCTCAACCAATTTTCCTTCCAATGCATATTTTTTTACAATATCATTTACTTGTTCTTTGGTAACTTCTTTATTGATGCTCAAATTCAAAATTGCCAACGATACATTTGGTGTTGGTACACGAACCGAATTTGCAGTGAATTTACCTGCTAAGTGCGGTAATACTTTTTTCAAAGCACTCTCAGCACCTGTTTCGGTAATTACCATGTTTAATGCGGCCGAACGTCCACGACGGTATTTTTTATGATAGTTATCCAATAAATTTTGATCGTTGGTATACGAGTGCACCGTTTCAATATGTCCTTTTTGAATTCCTAATTCCTTATCAATGATATGTAAAATAGGCATGATGGCATTAGTTGTACAACTTGCCGCCGAAAATATTTTTTGCGTTTTAAGATCTACCGTTTCATGATTTACACCATGCACAACATTAGGAACATTACCTTTTGCAGGCGCAGTTAATAATACTTTATCAATTCCTTTGGCTTGTAAATGGCGACTCAATTCTTTATCGTCGCGAAAAACACCTGTGTTATCAATAAGCAAAGCATTATTAATTCCATACTTTGTATAATCTACATCTTCCGGATTTTTTGCATCGATCATGTGAACTGTGTGTCCGTTAATGATCAAAGCTTTATTC
>CAYYUS010000370.1:0-3730 GCA_964474925.1 uncultured Akkermansia sp.
ATATATTTTTCCGTCGGAGCGAAAACTATCGGCCATTTCTACTTCTTGCGCGTTGGCAAAAAATGTAGAAAGTAAGAACAGGATCAGGTAAAACTTCTTAGTCATCTATCTTCGATTTAATAAGTGAAATTCTATTTAAAATATTCAATAGCCATCCGCTAAAACACATCCAGCCAACTACTGCAGGATAAAATATCAAGCGCATATTATTGTCAAGATCATATTTTCCAAACGCCGGATTACCACCATTACCGGGATGTAACGAATCGGTTAAACGTGGAAACACCATGATGAATAACATGAACATCACAAAAGCAAAAATATTGAATACCGAACTTACACGTGCTCTGGTCATTTCTTGAATTATCGAAGCACGAAGTATAAAATAGATCAGGTAGATTAAAATTCCAATTGCTACTCCGTTCAATTTCGGATCTTGAAATGTCCACCAGGTTCCCCAAGTGTATCTTGCCCATAAACTTCCGGTAATTAATCCCGGTATCGATAATAAAATTCCAACTAAAGCGGCGTTGTATGCAAATTGTTCATCTTGTTTATTCTCTCCCTTTAAATATTTTGCACTGTAAAAAAGCGAAACACCCATTTGAAACATCATAGCCCACCAAAGTGGTACATGGTAGTATAAATTACGAATGGTCTCATTTAAAATAGCAAGGCGAGGAACAACTCCTAACATGCCAAAAATAACCGTGTAAAGGATCAATATTACCGCCGCTATTTTGTACCAATGTTTCATGTTTTTTAAGCCCGCCAAAGATAGGGAAATAATAGGATTGAAAGTACTATACAAATGGCATTAACGCTTATTAAGATCAATAAAAAATCCGTACTCACACTCCACGCCAAACCGTCAATGGCTTGCTTGCTAAGCCTTAACACTAAAATAAGGACGGGTATTAGAACCGGGAAGCTCAAAATGCTCATCATGGTGTAATTATTATCTGCTTTTGAAGCAATGGCGCTCATTAATGTCAAAATGGCCGAAAAACCTAAGCAAGCCAGCACAAGTACAATGGCAAAAAGCGCAAAATTGTTGATGAGATAACCCACAAACCAAGAGTAAAAGAAAAGCGTGATCAAACTATTGTAAATAAGTTTAGAAGCAAAAAAGGTGAGCGGTTTATAGATCACATAATTATTTAAAGCCGCGCTTCCACTTTCTTTCATAAAACTTTTTCCGCAAATGGTAATGGCCGAGAACAAAAAAATGATCCAAAAAAGTGCGTTCCAAACCGCAGGCTCAATTATTTTATTAAAACTTAAGGCCGAAATAAAAATGGTGGCAACAACGTAAACCAAAACGCCACCCAAAGAAGCTTTTTGACGGAATTCGAGTGTGAATTCTTTTTTAATAAGAGCTAATAATTGCTGGTTGAACATTGGTTAGCAAAGTTATTTAAATAATGTGGTTAAATGAATTATATTTGAGACTCTTTTTATATGTGTAATTGGCCCGGAAACGATAAATTAATGCAGGAATACCACGATAAAGAATGGGGCGTTCCGGTTTTAAATGATAAAAAGCATTTCGAGTTCTTAATTCTCGAAAGTTTTCAAGCGGGTTTATCGTGGAAGACAATTTTACATCGCCGCAAAGGATTTAAAAAGGCATTTGTGAATTTCGACTATAAAAAAGTAGCAAAATTCACTCAAAAAGACGTAGAACGTTTGATGAAAGATGAAGGTATCATTCGCAACCGTTTAAAAATAACAGGAATGATAACAAATGCCAAAGCCTTTATGCAAATTCAAAAAGAGTTTGGTAGTTTTAATACCTACGTTTGGCAATTTGTAAATAATAAACCTGTTGTAAATAAATTAAAAGTACAAGGTGATATCAAGGCAACCTCACCCGAAAGTGATGCCATGGCTTTGGATATGAAAAAGCGCGGATTTAAATTTCGTGGAAGCACCATATGTTATGCAAACATGCAGGCCATTGGAATGGTGAATGATCATGTACAAAATTGCAAACGTTTTAAAGAGATCAATTTAACGCATAAAGATCTAAAGATATGACACAATTAATTGAATGTGTACCCAATTTTAGTGAAGGCTCTAACATGAGCATCATCAAACAAATTACCGACGAAATTGAAAGCGTTGAGGGTGTAAAATTATTGAATGTAGATCCGGGAAAAGCAACCAACAGAACAGTGGTAACTTTTGTTGGAACTCCGGATGCCGTTGTTCAAGCTGCCTTTTTAGCCATTAAAAAAGCGGGCGAATTGATCGATATGAGCAAGCATAAGGGAGAGCATCCTCGCATGGGTGCAACAGATGTTTGTCCGTTAATTCCAATCAGCAATATCACCATGGAAGAAACAGCAACATACGCTGTTAAATTGGGTAAAATGGTTGGTGAGAAATTAAATCTTCCAATTTATTTGTACGAAAATGCACAAACGGATAAAAAACGAAGTAATCTTTCGGTTATTCGCGCAGGTGAATACGAAGGATTTTTCAAAAAAATAAAATTACCTGAGTGGAAACCGGATGCCGGCCCTGCCGAATTTGATGCCAAACGTGGCGCAACTGTAATTGGCGCCCGCGATTTTTTAGTGGCTTATAACGTTAATTTAAATACAACGTCTACGCGTCGCGCAAATTCCATTGCATTTGATGTTCGCGAAGCCGGGCGTGTGATGCGCGAAGGTGATAAAGTAACCGGAAAAATAATTACCAATCCTGATGGATCTCCAAAGTCAATTCCGGGAACTTTAAAATCGGTAAAAGCTATTGGTTGGTACATTGAAGAATATGGCATCGCGCAAATTTCAATGAACTTAACCAACATTAATATTACATCTGTTCATAAGGCATTTGATGAAGTGTGTAACAAAGCGCAAGAGCGTGGAATTCGTGTAACAGGAAGCGAATTGGTTGGATTAATTCCACTCAGATCTTTGTTGGATGCAGGAAAATATTTTCTAAAAAAACAGCAACGTTCAACAGGAGTAAGCGAAAAAGAATTGATCAAGATCGCTGTAAAATCAATGGGCTTGGATGAACTTTCGCCATTTAAACCCGAAGAAAGAATTATTGAATATCAATTAAGAGATAAGTTCGATTCAAAATTGGTGAACATGACCTTACTCGAATTTGCCGATGAAACAGCTTCCGAAAGTCCTGCCCCGGGCGGTGGATCAATTGCAGCATACTTAGGAAGTTTGGGTGCAAGTTTAGCAACCATGGTAGCTAATTTAAGTTCACATAAAAAAGGTTGGGACGATCGTTGGGAAGAATTTTCGAATTATGCCGAGAAAGGTCAGTACTTTAAAGATGAACTCAATAAATTAGTTGATCTGGATACAAAAGCTTTCAATAAAATTATGACGGCATTTGGTTTACCAAAAGCAACTGATGATGAAAAAAAGATCAGGACGCAAGCTATAAACGATGCCACAAAATTTGCGATCGAAGTTCCTTTTAAAGTAATGAACTTGTCGCACGATAGCATGCAGTTAATAAAAGCCATGGCCGAAATTGGAAATCCTAATTCGGTGTCGGATGCAGGCGTGGCGGCACTTTGCGCGCGCAGTGCTGTAATGGGAGCTTACATGAATGTGCGAATTAATTGCAGCGGTTATGATGATAAAACCTTTGTTTCAAAAATGATCGAAGAAGGAAAAAAGATCGAGCAAAGCGCCATGAAATTAGAATCAGAAATTATCACAACCGTTAACACAAAAATTGGAATTTAAATATG
>CAYYUS010000371.1:0-3725 GCA_964474925.1 uncultured Akkermansia sp.
GCTTGGCGTATTTGACGTTTCATCTTTTGTAGTGAAGTGAAGATCGTGGTCCTTTATTTCCTTTATCTCATTTAAATACTTGAACTCAGTTAATTCAAACGATTTAAAAAAATCATTGTTCAGATCAACTTTACCATCGCTTATGCTATACGCTAAATAATAATGAACGCCTTTGATGAATATCTTTCCGCAGAATTTTTTACTATTAGTATTACTTGCGGTTAGATGCATGCAAGGGAAACCCTGCTCTTTTTTTAGTTCGGTCTTTATGTCCTTTGTGAATTTAAAATTTTGAAGCGCGTAAGATGCCAGGCGATTCAATTCAAAGCTATCTTCTTCTAAATAATAAAAATCATTGTAAATGGCATGCTTAACTCCAAAGAAATTTCCTTCCTTTTTATCATAAGCACTCAGGTCTTCTACCAAACCTGCAACACCTACATAATCATTACGACTATAACTGTGTTCGCTCGGAACTTTTACTTTAAAACCTTTTGTGGGCGGTTGGTAAACAATGGTACTTGCAAATTTTGGTTCGAATTTAATTGAATTAAAAAATTGCTTGCCTGCCGAAGAATTTACAAACTCACCTTTACCGCCCAATTTAAATAAGATGATCTCAAGATCTGTAATAAAAATATGATACCGCTGAAGATCGCCTCTTCGCGTTTTATTGATGATGTCAAATCCTTTTATACCATTATTCTCTATATCTTTCTTACTGATGATCTTTCCCGGAATATTCTCAAAGAATAAACTATCGAGCATGCTCGTCATTTTTACAGTTGTATAATTATTTAAAGTTGAGTTAGTTTTTAAACGCGCCACATTATAAAAATTACCATTCACCATGTCGGCATTTATATAATACTTGATATTATCATAATTCATGATAGGCGTAAGTTTACCCGGAACTTGAATAGAATAAAGAGAATCGGCTGCGTAATTCTTTTCGAACGATACCGGTTTTAAGATCTGATCAATGGCCTCCTGCTCCTTTACGGCTTTTTTTGTTTGACGAGGAGTTATAGGTTCTACTTTGTAATTAAGTTTGCGAAGCATTTCAATAACACCTTTATTGCCCGGTAAGTGAGCGGCACCAACACCGCTAAACAAAGAGCTACCTGACTTTAAAATTGAATCTATGCGTTGCACAAAGAACACATTGCGGTTATGCAACAAATATTGCTGCATGTTTTTTGTTTCGAACAACTTGGTTAAACTGTCTACTGCATCTAGATTCCCTTCACGATAAGCGTCTTCTATTTTTCCACCATTGCCATAGCGACCATATCCTCCATAATCATCCCCTTTAGTGTCATCAGGATAAAATTCAGCATCAGGAATAGATGCCAATTTAGATTGGATCTCGGCCTTTATAAAATCTTCCAGGCTCACAATTTTTTTATTGAGTTTAGCCGCTGCCTGAAAAATAAAAAGATCAATGTAGGTATTCTCTTCAAAATTTTCTTGACTGTTACTATGACGGTATAACAAACCATTAATGATCTCCGGATCAAAACTCAACAACGATTTATAAACTTGTTTATCAGGAAAGCGCATCCCAAAAACATTCTTATAAAAATTTCCCCCGTAAGGATTGTATAACGAAACGCCGCTGGCTTTACTTAATTCTCCGGTTAGTTCCATGTTCACCAACCATTCAGCAGGATTTGTTTCCAAGCCAACTACATCAACACTTTTAATGGCATCAAAAAATTGATCGGATAAATGGTAAGCAACGCGATTACTCACATGCATGGTTCCGTACAGATAACTATCTTTCTTAAGGCCATTACCTGATATCTTCCACAATAACGTGGGATACTTTAAACTACTTTGCGCGCCTAAAAATGTAGAGAAAATGAATGATATGAAGAGTGCTAACCGAAACATAGTTTAATGTATAAACTTAACGAAAATAATTGGAATCGATGTACAAAGATATAATGAATTTAAGGCCTTTAGTTACCGGAATTGAGAATTTGCAAGGGATTTAGCAATTTTTGGTTTCTGCCTCTCTAAAGAATCAATTAAAAACCTTACCCGGATTTAGAATTTCATTTGGGTCGAACACCTTTTTGATATTGCGCATGAGTTGCAATTGATGTTCAGGAAAAATGATGGGCATGTATTTTTGCTGCACCATACCAATGCCATGTTCGCCACTAATGGTACCTCCCAATTTTTTGCAAAGTTCAAATATTTCGGTAATTCCCTTTGGAAGATCATCATCCCAAACTTTATCACTCAAGTCCCCTTTAATGATATTCACATGCAAATTTCCATCACCCGCATGACCATAACAAACACTTTTAAAACCGTATTTAGCGCCAATTTCCTTAACCCCCTTTAATAAGGCCGGTAATTCCGCGCGCGGCACTACTGTATCTTCTTCTTTGTAAACCGAATTACTTTTTACAGCCTCCCCTACTTTTCTTCTGATCTTCCAAAGTGCATTTTTTTGTTCGGCTCCCTCGGCAAACAACACTTCATCACTTCCGTGAGCTTGCATGATCTCCGATATCTTTTCACAATCACTCATCAACACGTCCATATTATTTCCATCAACCTCTATCAATAATAATGCTTGCCAATCCGGTTTAATTTCAAAATTTAATTCACCGCTATACTTCGCACTCCATTCGATCGCATCACGCTCCATAAATTCCATAGCGCTTGGAATAATTCCCTCTCTGAAAACTGCGCCTACCGCTTCGCACGCCTTTTCAGCTGAAGAAAATGGCACTAACATCAACAGATCGTGTTTAGGCAGAGGGATTAATTTAAAAACAATTTTGGTTACAATTCCCAAGGTTCCTTCGCTTCCCACCATCAAATGTGTAAGATTATACCCCGTAGAATATTTTAAGGTATTAGCTCCCGTCCATATCACATCGCCATTTGCAAGCACAACTTCCAAATTCAAAACATAATCGCGCGTTGTTCCGTACTTAACGGCTTTTGGTCCACCACTGCTATGCGCAATATTGCCCCCTAAACTACAACTTCCCCAACTTGCCGGATCGGGAGGATAAAATAATCCCAATGCTTTTACTTCTTCCTGAAACATATAATTGATCACTCCCGGCTCAACCGTTGCTTGCATATTACGAGTATCGATATTCAAGATCTTGTTGAATTTTTCCATGCTCAATACCACACCGCCTTTTACAGGCAAAGCGCCTCCACTTAAACCTGTGCCCGCACCACGTGTAGTTAATGGAATTCGGTTATCATTGCATAACTTTGCTATCTTCGATATTTGCTCCACGGTTTGCGGGCAAACAGCAACTTCAGGAAGATAAACAAGATCTTCTGTTTCATCAGAAGCATACTTCTCCAACTTCTCACCGTTGGTGAATATATTAGCTTCGCCAACAATGCTTTTTAGCGCATTGACAGTTATTGACGTGAGTTTGTTATAATTTGCAGGCATTTCGGTATAAAAATCGATTCTAAATTACTAATATTGTCTCTTCAATTTTAAAGGTAAAACTCTTATTTTTAACCGTGTTTATCAACATCCATACACATTCTCAAATTTTTGATGCGCATCTTGAATTGGTGAATCTATTTCTTGAAAGGAATGATCGTGTAAAATATTATTCGTATGGGTTACACCCTTGGCATATTGATGGGAATTACCAAGATGATCTTGAGCATTTGCGTGAAATAGCCCACGAAAAAGGATGTTTAGCCATAGGAGAATGCGGATTAGATAA
>CAYYUS010000372.1:0-3722 GCA_964474925.1 uncultured Akkermansia sp.
CTAACGAAACTTTGGGCTTCATGGCCTGCGCTGTTGAAACAAAAGCTGAATCAGTTCCTGTAGAGTCTACCTCTTCATCTATACCAGGATGATATAAACCTTTTGCTTCTACTGTTTGTGTTGGAATAACCTGTGTGTTTAGATCTCCATATAATGAATCACCCACTTTTTCCGGACCACGAAATTTCGAAAAGGGCTCAGGTTCATCAATGTAATACTGAATAAGTTCTTCGGGAGTGAGTTTGTCTAAAGGCGAAGCGGCAGTATCTGTCTGTGCCTTAGCATAGCCGGCAAATAACAGCAATATAAGAACCGATATCCTTTTAAACATAATTACATGGTAAAAATAGTAATTTTATGCCAACTTGTACATATATTTTAGTCTAAATATGCGAAGTTATTTTTCATCATGACAACGAACAAAAAATTTCCCATAGCTATTAGTTATGGGAAATTTTTTTGAAGAAGTATTGATGGAAAAGAACGAACAGATTATGCTAAAATATATGTACAATTGGCATTACTTGAACCATTTCTGATTTGTTAGCATTAATGCTTCCTGAACGGTAACGCGTTTAGCGCCGTTATAAGCAACCACAAATGCCGAATTGATCGAAGGCCTGATTGTTTCGCGCTGATCGCGAGCATCTTTATACTCATTATGGTTACCAACCATGAACTTGTTTAATCCTGCCTGCATTTCGCTAATGATAGTACCTTTTACGCCAAATTTTCTTGATAAAGTACCAGAAGTAACACTGGAATTACTAAAAGCACCTATTTGAACACGGTAATTGATGCTGCCGGAACGGTTTTCGGTGATATTGGTAGCAGTATTCTCGGTATTATTATTTCCGGTTGTTGTAGGGGTTTCTGTAGGAGTTACAGTGTTGGTTGTAACCGCAACTTCCGTATTTGTAGGTGTTGTAACAACTGTGTTTGTTGGAGTTTCGGTCATTGTTGGAGTTGAAGTTGGTGTTTGAACTATCTCAGCCGAAGGTGTGTTAGGTATAGTAACCTTTTGCATAATGAATTTCTTGCTTTGGTCATTTGCCAGGTAAGAGAATTCACCTGTTAATTCAACCATCGATGTACTTCTACCACTTAATAAATAAGATATAGTTATTTCTTCTTGAGAAGGAAGCGTTACCCAAACAAATTTTACTTTACCATCGGCAACGGAGAAAGAGCTTTCAGATGTTCCAACCGACTTAGCAGTATATCCTGCAGGAAGATCATCGCTGAACTTTGCAAAACCTTTAATAGAACCTTTACTTATTTTTAACTCTATTAAATGCTCATCAGCATTATTTCCAGGTTTAATATTCCTTATAACTGTAACATTAGCACCCGGTTCATCATTTAAACTTGTAGTTGGAGTGGTATTTGCAACTTCTGTAGTTGGTGTTGTTGCAACGGTTGGCGTTGTGCTTGCTATAGTTGGTGTTGTTGCTACAGTAGGAGTGGTGCTTGCAACGGTTGGCGTGCTTGAAGAAGTTGTGTTAGTTGGCGTGCTTGTGTTTTCTGTTGCAACCGCGCCGTCTCCACCTATCATTATTTCTACAGCAGGCATTTCAACAACTTGTTTAGCGTTGTTTTCTACATAAGAGAACTTTCCTCCTACAGATTTAGCACCCGACATGCCGGCATCTGCCTTTAATTTGAATTTAATAACAACATCGCTTTCGGTTGGAAGCGCAGGCCATACCCATTTGGCAAGCCCTGTTGCAAAACTAAAATTTGCCCCTTTACTATCTACCTCTGTAGCAGTAAAACCTTCGGGCATTTCTAATTGAAACTTTGCAAATCCACCTAGGCCACCCTTGGTAACCTTAACTTCAACCTCGATCTCTTGGCCGGGCTGCATTGATTTTGGTAAATTGCTTGTGATGCTTATTCCGTCAGCTCCACTGAAGAGACTGATCACAAAAAATAGGAAAGCATTGAACGTAATAATTAAAAATTTTATCATGTCACTAAAATACCGGTTAATGTAACTCACGTTTAGAGCGTGGTTATCAACTTAGTAACAACGATTTGTTAAGTTCTGTTAGGGTTATAAACAGCCTGTTCTTCCGCCATCAACTGGCACATTTATGCCAGTGATATAGGAGGCTGCCGGACTAGCTAAAAACGCTACAGCGCTTGCTATCTCTGATGCTTCAGCGAATCTGCCCATGGGAATTTCGTGCAACATTTCTTTTTTTACAGCATCATTAGTGGCGTTTGTTTTCAACGCTTTGTTATCTATAATACTACTTAAACGCTGTGTTGCCGTGGCTCCCGGTAATACATTATTAACGGTGATATGGTGTTTTGCTAATTCGTTAGCCAATGTTTTTGACCAATTTGCAACAGCCGCACGAATCGTGTTGCTCACACCAAGATTTGGAAGCGGTTGTTTTACAGAGGTAGAAATAATATTAATAATACGTCCGTAACCCGAATTTTTCATCCCTTCAATACACGCTTGCGCTAAAATATGGTTACATATTAAATGCTGATTGAAGGCATTAATAAATTCCTCTGTTTTAGCAGTATTTGCGGGACCCGCAGCCGGACCACCCGTATTATTGATCAATATATTTACCGGGCCTGTACGTTGAACAAAGGCTTCAATTAATTCTTTCAATTTAGCTTGATCTGCAAAATCAACACATAAATAAGAGTGTGCTTGATTACCGCTTGTAGGTAATTCACTTTTTGTTTTCTTTAATGACTCTTCGTTTCGCGCTACTAAAGTAACGTTGCATCCCATACTCGCAAGTTCCATGGCCACAGCTTTTCCTATTCCTTGTGTACTTCCGCAAACTACGGCGCGTTTATTTTTTAGATCTAAATTCATATATATAATGCGTTAATGTTCTGTTTTTAATTTTAAAATGTCAGAAACAATGTCTTGCTCAAATCCTCTACTCATCAGATATTGAAGTACCTTGTAATTCTTTTTGTAAGGTACTTTTTCTTTTGTTTCTCTTAACTTTCGAGCGATCAACTTTTCAATTGTTTTTCGATAGTCCGAATGGTCTATTTGTTTTAAGGCTTTATTTATGGAGTAGTCGCTTACTTTTTTAAACTTCAATTCGGCCTTTATTTTGTTCTTGCCCCATTGTTTTATTCTAAATTTACCTCTGGCAAATGTTTCAGCAAAACGCTCTTCGTTCAAATAATTCTCCGAAACTAATACTGCAAGTGCTTCTTCAATGTCGCTGGAACTCAATCCGTAATCATACAGTTTTCCTCGAGTTTCATAATGCGCACGCTCTTGATAAGCACACCAATGTTTTATTTTTTCGAGGGCTTGTGGTAAACTCAGTTTTATTTTACGAACTTTGACAATATCCACGCAGCAAATTTATTTCATAAACACGCACCATGTCTTCGTTCCCCCCGGATTTTATAAACAGTTTAAAACACATCCCGGGTTTTAATGAAGAGGAATTTGTAAAAGCGCATCAAACACAAGCTCCAACCTCAATTCGCATCAATCCATTTAAAAGAACTGCGTTGAATTTTGAAGTTGGCGTCAATGTTCCTTGGGCAAAAGAAGCGTTTTATTTAAAACAACGGCCAATTTTTACATCCGACCCATTATTTCACGCGGGTTGTTATTATGTTCAAGAGGCTTCGTCGATGTTTATTGAATACGTTTTAAAGCAGGTTGTAAATTTTAACGAAGAACTTTTTGCTTTGGATCTTTGCGCGGCTCCCGGAGGAAAATC
>CAYYUS010000373.1:0-3717 GCA_964474925.1 uncultured Akkermansia sp.
GATATAAATAAGAAAATCCCGTTACAACTTATGTAACGGGATTTTTTCATTAAAAGAGGATCCTGTATTGTGGGATCACGAAGAAGATGAGTTGGTAATCGGTCTTTAAACTCTTATCGGTTAGATCATAGCTTTGCTGAAAGATGTTCTTATGTTTAGAGATGTTCTGGATATCTACACTCCACTCGTGCGTTAAACGTTTTGTATTGAGTTTAAAACCCGGTTTTACATCCATTCTAAAATAATCGGGGTAACGTTTCAAGTAAGCTTGGGTATAGTCTCTAACTTCATCACCATAGGCAATACTTGCGGCAAGATCAACCGGAACATAACGTTTTCCACCCGCATAGGTTCCTCTCACATCTAAAGTTAAAGTTGCTCTTTGGTTCAATTTAAACTCTTTCCCGCCCAAAAGATTCACCACATAATTACCATTAAAGGCAGTATTCCTTAAAATTCCATCGCTGGCTTTGTACTTACTTTCAAAAATGCTGGTGGTAAACAAAAAGTAATATCCTTTGCTATAAAACTTCTCTAATGTGATCTCAACTCCATAATTATAGCCCTCGCCTTTGCTTGCCAGATTAACCACATTTGGGCTATTAAAATCTGCTCCTAAATTCAACGCCGAAAAAGTGCTCGGCATCTTATCCACCGGTGCGTTGTAGATGTATTGATAGTACAATTCTGTCTTTAATCTAAAGCTGCTATTAAAGCTCACATCATGCGCAATAACTCCATGAACCGCACGTGTAAAATCAAGATCCCTGTTGGTTTCCGTTCTTACACCATTACTATCGGTTACACTCGCAAAATAAACGTATAAAGGTTGCAACTGACTATGCATTCCGCCTCCTAAACTCAAGCTTTGTTTATCGCTGATGGAATATTTTAAACCTAACCTTGGTTCAACCGAATATTTGCTATTGAGTAAGAAATACTGACTGCTTAAACCCGTGTTCAACATCAATTTATCGGTGAATTTATGTTGCCACTGAAAAAAAGCGCGAGCCATGGATGATACACCTTTATAATCGCGAAGAACTTTGAATGTATTATAACCAAAAGTAATGTCGGTGCTATCAACCAATAAAGAATTATACAGATCATAGTACACGCCTCCATTCACAAAATTCTTGCTGTTCATTTTCTTATTATAGATCGTATTAAAAGAATATATGATGTTCCGTGAAGTACTGCGGTACTCCGGCTTTTTATTGCCGGGCGTAGCAAAGTTTGTATCAATTCTATCGGCAATGATATTATTGTACTGACCGCTAATTCCAATATTTGTCTTTAAATACGCATTATTCTTAAAAAGGATCACGTGCGTAACACCACTTGATCCAATATTTGATCTAAAATATGTATCGCGAGCGCTATATCCATAAAGATCCTTGCCTTTTACTTTGTCTTTATCTAAAAGGGCTATATAACTTAAACCTCCAATTCCCCAAAAAGAAAATTTGCCAGCTTTGGTCTTAAAGTCGGTTTTAAAAGTGAGATCTTGATATTGTGGAACAGCGGCACCGGTACCAAAATCAATATTCAATGCTTTAAATACCGATAAAGTTGAATAGCGGTAATTCACCAAATACGTTGCGTTCTTCTTTTTATTAAAAGGCCCTTCGGCACCAAGTTCAAAGCCATTGAATCCTATTTGACTCATAAATTCATGCTTCTCGTTATTGCCATCGCGCATTTTCAGATCAAACACACCAGCTGTTGCATTAGCATAATCGGCTGCAAAAGCACCGGTCATAAAATCAGAATTATCGAGCGAGTTGTTATTTAAAATGCTAATTGGTCCGCCAGTTGAACCTGAATTTCCAAAATGGTTCGGATTTGGAATATCTAATCCGTTCAAGCGCCATAAAACTCCTAGTGGCGAATTACCTCTAACAATAATATCATTTCGGGAATCATTGGCGCCGCTCACTCCTGCAAAATTCGCCGCCATACGAGCCGGATCATTTCTACTTCCGGCATAACGGCCTGCTTCTTCCGAACTAAACACGCGTGAACTCACCGTACTCATTTTATTATTGGTTTTGGTCTTATCTTGCTCTACAACAATTTCAATTTCCTGACCTTGGATCACATTTTCTTCTAATTCAATATTAATTACAGTTTCTTTACCTGAGTTTAGGATAACAGTTATTTGTTTTTGCTTGTAACCTGTATAAGTGATCTTGATGTTTTGTCTTCCGATAGGTGCTTTTTCAATTTTAAAGAAGCCATTTTCATCGGCCACGGCGTACTTTTTTGTAGAATCCATTAATTGAACAACCGCGCCGGGCAAAGTGGTTTGACTTTGCTTATCCACAATAGTTCCTTTGATGTTTTGAGTAAGCGTTTGAGTTTTAAAGTTCAAAAAACCAAAAACACATATGATCAGAAAGAAGTATCTCATATTAATCTTGCTTTGATGCTCCCGGCGGGATATGACGTTCTTTTAAACAATTGTATTGCCACTGACAAAATTTATAACCGATGCGTTTATTCACAAACACGGTTCCTTTCCACGATATTTTGAGCATACCATCCGGAAGGATCCATTCTTTTTTCATGCACTCCATGTCAAATTCATTTTCTGAACCTACAGGTACCTTTTTAAAGTGTTTATATGGAAGGAACAGATCATATTTTCCACTCTTGATTCGCTTTCTGGCCCAACCTAAGGAGTCGGTAACTAAACTATCTACACACTTACCTTTTTTGTACAAATAAATGGTTTGATGGGCAAATGGTTTTACTTTGTGATTTGAGGCAAGTGCAACTTCTTCGCTTGGCTGGGCAACACCCCCACAATTTTGGCCTCTCATCTCAAATTTATGTTCAAAGGCCTTAGTTTGGCCATTTGCAAATAGTGAAAGAAATGTAAAGACTAAAATTAAATACCTCATGTTACGGTGTTGAAAGCGATACCTGAATTATTTTTCCGTTGTAATATGTATGTCCGTTCACGGCAAATTCATAAATATAACTTGCCATTTGATCAGCTTTTAAAGGCGCTTTATAACCAGGAAAAGCTTTAGATAACATTTGGGTTTGAACGGCACCAAGCGCTAAACAATTTACAGAGATGTTAGTGTCTTTTAATTCTTCGGCCAAACATTCGGTTAATCCACACAAAGCAGCTTTACTTGACGAGTATGCGCTTAAACCTGCAAATTTTGCTGAGCCTTGCACACCGCCCATGCTACTGATATTAACGATATGCGTTCCCTTTTTCTTTCCCATAAACGGTAAAAGAGTTTGCGTTAACAAAAATGGAGCGAATACATTTGTTTTGTACACTTCGGAGATCTCTTTCTCACTAATTTTTTTGAATGGCTTTTTGATCAACGATCCGGCATTATTAATAAGGATGCTTACCGGCTTATTTAAATACTTACACACTTTGGCAACTTTATCTATTCCACTTTTTGTGGTGATATCTAAGCTTAATGGCAAAACATTCGTAAGATCATTCTTTTTGATATAAGCTTCTACAGTTTTTATGTTCCTTGAAACTGCTAGCACCAAAACATCAGTTTGTGCAAATTGTTTCATGAGCTCAAATCCAATTCCTTTTGAAGTACCCGTAATAATAACCAACATTATTGTGTAAATTTGTTATACGAAGTTACGCTATTAATGAATATAGGTAAATATATTTTTGCAATAATTGTTTCACTACTGGTTTCTCAAAATACAGTTGGGCAGGTGGATAGC
>CAYYUS010000374.1:0-3713 GCA_964474925.1 uncultured Akkermansia sp.
CTGCCAACATATTTCGACGAACCTTTTGGAGATAGTAGCGCTATACCAACTTTAATGGTAAGTAAACAAACGAAACAAAAAGTTAAAGTGGCTTTAAGTGCAGATGGTGGCGATGAGGTTTTTGCAGGCTATAACCGTTACGATTATATTGTGAAACAAGGTTCTTTATTAAGAAATACACCAACGGCGCTGCGAAAAACGGCACACCTTTTATTAAAGCATAATCCCTTTAAAAATTTATTTATTGGCGAGGAGAATTTTAAACACGATCAAAAGATATTAAAAATAGAGGATCTACTCAGAGATCCTTCCACAAAGAATATGACCCGCAACTTAAACGTTCTTTTTGCGGATCAAGAATTGAAGAATTTATTTGTTGGAGAAACAATACCATTAAAGATGGAGTACGACGAAACAAACATAGAGCTCGAGTCGCTTTCGCCATTATCTTATGCCATGCTAATGGATTATAAAACATATTTGCAGAACGATATTTTACAAAAAGTGGATAGATGTTCTATGTCGCAAGGCTTAGAATCGCGTGAGCCATATTTGGATCATCGTATTATTGAATTTGTGGCTCAATTACCTGACGAGTATAAATACAATAAAGGCGTAAAAAAGCATATTCTAAAAGAGATCACACATCAATATATCCCTAAGGAACTTCTTGATAGACCAAAAATGGGATTTTCTATTCCTTTGGAAGCTTGGTTAAAAAATGAGCTTCGACCGCTCGTAGAAATTTATTTTGATACTAAGGTCATTGCTTCACAAGGTATTTTTGATCCAAAGTATGTAAGTTCACTTTATTCTGATTTTATAAAAGGTGTAAATGGCTTAGAACAAAAAGTATGGCGTATACTCATGTTCCAAATGTGGCATCATAAATGGATGAAGTGATCTATACAGCAGGCGCTGGAACAGTTTTGTTTTTTGTGACCATTAAATAATTTACGATCACCAAGCTTGAAATAAAGAAGGGGATGCATGGTATTTTTAATCGCACCAATGTTCCAAAATTTGAAATAGATACGCCAACCGAAAGCGCGAAGAACAATGCAAATATCATCGAAAAAAGTGCAAGAGGATGTGACCGGATCAATAAGAAGAATCGATAAACTCTTAGTTTTATAAGCAGATAAAGGCAAAAGAACAACAAGAATGTATTTTCAAGGGCCGAAAAAAGCATGATCACGTTACGTACATCTAAAAATGTGGGCCTAAACAACGCCGCAAAAACAGCCTTATGCGAAACCGATAATAAACCGGTTAAAGTAGGTTCGTAATCGCCAATATCAAATGTATTGCCCTTGTAATAACTTTGCTTAAGATCTTGCTGTGCGCCGTGTGCTGTATCAAAAACTTTATCAATAGAGTATTTACCCAACTTATCGCCGAGATTATTCATTAAACTAAAGGTTAACAATCCCCCAATGGTAATAATAGCAGGTGCTAATAATATTTTGATCAAACCATTTTTAATATTAACAACCTTAAGCGCTACATACCAAACAATAGATCCCGGCAGCAGTGCAAATAATATATAAGGCTTTACAAATATGAGAAGGAATGCCGAAAAGAAAATAGAAAAAGCGTTGGAAAAAGTATAGCGTTTATTGATAATGAACCAATAGAAGCCATGAACATACAAACAAGCTGCCGAAAACGATAAGCTGTCTTTCATGATCCCGCTTCCCCAAAAAGTTACCGAAGGCACAAAGAGGATGGAGAACGCGAACTCTTTGTACAGTGTTGGAAATTCATTCACAAACAACATATATAGTTGCCATACACTTATGTAGCACAAAGCTGCAACAATGATCGCCGAGGCCATGTAACTTTTTGCACCCAACAAAACGATCGGAAAAAAACATTTCGAAACAAAGAAGGCGTATGGATCATTTATCCAATAAATAAAATTTGCATCGCCCTTCACTAAATAATATTCCGAATAAAAAGGATCTCCAAAGTAAATGTGCATAAATTCGCTTTTGTTCGAATTAAACAGATCTACAAACGCCGATGCGGTATTGAAGTAATTGATGGTATCACCACCGCCGTAGTAATAATAATAAACTAAGCCAAGACAAATGGCACCAATGATCTTTGCCAATAATCCGGGTATAAAATATTGATAGGCTTCATGTTTGTGTTGATGTTTTGCCTTATATTTATAGGCAAGAAACAACACCAACATGAGGTAAAAAGGAGCTATCAACGCATCAAGAACATCCATAAGGCAACTAAAGTTAAAGAAATAATCTCATTGAGCAAAAATACACTCTATATTACCTTCGACGGTTTAAGCGATCCCCTTGGGCAATCACAGATCTTACCGTATGTGGTGTCTCTTGCTCAACAAGGTTATTTCATCACCGTTCTATCGTGCGAAAAACCTACGGTACTAAAAACTGAGAAGCAGAACATAGATGATGCGATAAAGGGGCTTCCTATCCAATGGAAATATATTGAATATAATGAACAAGGCAGCTCTCTAACACGTTACAAATATGTACGTCAACTTCAAGCCATGGCCATTAAAATTGCAGAAGAAAAAAAGATCTCGCTCACGCATTGCAGAAGTTA
This sequence comes from uncultured Akkermansia sp., assembly GCA_964474925.1. GTDB lineage: Bacteria > Bacteroidota > Bacteroidia > B-17B0 > Aurantibacillaceae > Aurantibacillus. Next base: position 2,590 of record CAYYUS010000374.1, read on the forward strand.
TCTTTCGGCACTTATTGGGCTAAAACTCAAAAAGGAAAAAGGCATTCCGTTCTTATTCGATATGCGTGGTTTTTGGGCTGATGAACGAATTGATGGTGGAATTTGGAAAAAAAGCAATCCCTTACATAATATTTTTTACAATTATTTCAAATTCAAAGAAAAACAATTCCTTAAGCACTCCGACTTCATTATTACGCTTACAAATACGTCGTTAAGATATTTGATGAATAAATTTCCAACTATTTCGATCAACGAAAAAGCCGAGGTTATTCCTTGTTGCACTAATTTGGAAAAATTTGATGCAAGCAAAACAAAAAGAGCTCAATTACCAAAAGGCGTTTCCGAAAGCGATTTTCTGTTAATTTATACAGGCTCCATCGGCACATGGTATCACACCAAAGAAATGATCGATTGTGTTCTCGCATGGAAAGAATTTATCCCAAACGTCAAATTAGTGATCTTAACTAAAGACAAAAATGAATTGCCATTGATCCTTAATAATTATTCAACCGCTCAAAAAGAGATCATTTTTACCGAAAGCGCTTCTTATAACGATGTCCCATCATATCTTGCTTTGGCAAAAGCTGCGATCTATTTCATTAAACCGGTTTTTTCTAAGATAGCGTCGTCACCAACAAAAATGGCCGAGTGCTGGGCAATGGACCTTCCTATTATCACCAATAAAGGTATTGGTGATAATGATCTTTATTTCAATGAACATAAGGGTGGAATATTGATCTCTGAATTCACTCAGCAAGAATATAAAAAAGCGGCGCAAGCATTTCTTGAACAGATCAAGAAAAACACCAATTATCGCGATATTGCAATGACTCATTTCAATAATAAAAAAGCCGCCGCAATTTATTTGAACATCTACAATGCCTTAAGTTCGTGATCAAGGCTTTCTCCTGTTAAAAATCTCTAATTCTCTTACTATAATTGCCCACTTTTATGATTTTGTTATCTTTGCACACTACGCAAAATGAATTACCTAAGCCAGATAAACAAAGCAAACGTGCCTCAACACGTAGCTATTATTATGGATGGAAATGGTCGTTGGGCAAAGCAACAGGGTGAGGATAGGGTGTTTGGCCATCATGAAGGCGTTAACTCTGTTCGCGAAA
>CAYYUS010000375.1:0-3713 GCA_964474925.1 uncultured Akkermansia sp.
AAACGCTCATCGTTGTAAACCTTTAGTTTTTCAAATTGAGTTGTAAATTCATTTAAAACGGTGTTTTTCTTTTTGTTTAAGATATTTAATTCCTCTTCAATGATATTCAAGCGCTGACGGTTACCGCTCAACGACTCTTCAATTTCCTTACCTGCTCTTAATTTCCAGTCTTCAAATTCTTCAGATAGTTTTTTCTCGCGCTTATCTGCTAATTCTAAAGAGTAGCTTAATACTTTTACATCTTCTTTTAATTCGCCCAATTGCTTACCGTATTTATCGGCAGCTATCATTTTTTCTTCGTTATTACTCGTTTGAAATTGATTCAAAGCTTCTTCAAGATCACGAATTATAGCTAAACGCTCGTTTTTATCAAATTGGTACTGCTCAATTGATTTTGAAACTACTTCAACTGGCTCCAAATTTAAACTGATACCATATAACGTACTCGCTGCTTCTTCTTTTAATTCCGGTGTAAGGTCAGTTCTAAATAGTAATTTCTCATTTACAACTTTACCAATACTCTCGTGCCAGTTCTTTACGTTCTTTTCAAGGTAACCGTAAAACGCATCATGTTGTACATTTAATTTCTCCTCAATATCCTTGATCTCCGTTTTAACCTTAATGATCTCGTTATTGGTTTGATTGATACGGTTATTCAAAGATGCTTTTAAACGTTGCTCCAATGCTTCCCACTCGCGTTGTAAAGTAGAGACCATATTTTGTTTAATGGCTCTTTCACTTTTGTTCTTATAACTTACCGCGCGTAATTCAGCTAACTCATTCTCTAAATTCTTGATCTCATTCTCGTAAAAGCGAGTATTACGAATAACCTTTTCCTCACTTTTTAATTCGTTGAATTCAATTTGCTTGTTTGTTGCTTCTTGCGAAACTTCGTTTAACGCTTCCTCACGTTTATCTTTTAATTCAGCATCACGCTTATTGTATTCGTTCTTTTGTAATAATTGTAATTCGTTATAGTGATTAAATACCTCACTGGTCTTCGAGTTTACTTTATTAACGTATGCGCTTTTATCATTACGTAATTGCTCAATTAATGAACTATACTTTATTTCAATACTAGCTACGTTTGATGTTAAACTTTCATACTCGCGGCGCGCAATATTAAGATCTACCTGAAGTTTTTCGCGTTCGGCATTTTTTTCTACAGCTTCATCAATATTCTTCTCTTTGTAGGTCTTTAATTTTTTATTGGCCTCCCTTATTGTTCTATCGTAATAACCGATCTCTTCACGAATATTATTTTGCTTATCCTCAATGCTGTTTTTTAAAGCATCATGTTCGGTAGCTAAATTTTCAAGTTCTTCTTCTTTCTTTTTAGCGGCTTCACGAATGGCTTCATTTTGCGATTCGGCAAAACGTAAACTGCTTCCCAGTTTATCGGCCATTTCCATTTGCGAACCTTTAAGCATATGAACTTGGTCGTACTTTTTATCAATGAACTCGATCAATTGTTGAGTTTCTTTTTTCAAATACACTTCAATATCTGAATACTTTTCGTTGAACTGGCGCAACTGACGTTCTACCTGCTCTAATTTAATACTGCTATTCTCGGTTGTAAGTGAATTAGCAATAAAATCTTTTATAAAACGCGAATCGATACTGCTTTTTGACGATAAAAATACGTTGGTGATCGACTTCGGGATGTTTTGATATTTCTCGTTACCTTTTAGTAAGTGGAATTTAGATAATTGCTTATCAGTTTCTGTTCCGTAAATGATATTTCTGTAGCGCTCGAACGTATCAATTTGATTAGAGATATAGATGCCGCGTTTTTCAAAATTGGCAATGATCTCTTTTATTTTCATCGCTTCATCATTTTGAGTGAAGAAGAAATCAGGATCATACGGCGCATCCACAAAACGGAATACAATTTTATTGTGACGGTAAACGATCACGAAAAAGTTTTTCTCTTCTGTTGCTATTTCATAAACGATATAAGAGTTCTCATAACGAAAATAATGCTCTTCAAACGGCTTTTGTGAAGGTGAAATACCTAAACCGCGACTATTAGCGCTATAAAAGAACAAAATAGCACGTTGCAATGAGGTTTTTCCAAAGTTATTGGTCCCCACAAAACAAGTATTACCGCTAAGTTCAATATCGGTATACTTTACGTTTGAAATGTTGATCTCTACGATCCTGTTTAATATTCTACAATTTTGCGTCATAACTCTAAATCTTTATCTACCTTCTTTAATCTTAATTATAAATCAATCCCTGCGTATCATCGGATCCGCCAGTTGTGTCTTCGTAAATGGCAATTGAATTAATTACATCCAATAAATAGTTGTACGAATCCAATACTTTATACGATTCTGTTTTTTCATCTTCTAATTCTAAATACGAATCTCTGCTCATCAGATCGCATATCTCGCGAACCTTATTGTGTAATGTCTCCGAACGGTATAATGGGATTTTTTGTAATTTTTGTTTCAAACGCACATTCGCATTACACTCTTCGGCAATTTCAGTTGGTCTAAAACGACTACCAATGGTGATCTTGTTGTCCATACTTGCTAAAAGATCAATAATATCAATATAGCGTTCAAAACGCTCTAATTTTTTCTCAAGCTCGCTATTTGGCTCGCTTAACTTTGAGAAATAGAAATAATTATTTCCGCGCTCGATATTATAACGTATCACATTAAAATAAGCCTGAAGTCTATCAAAGTTCTCAGGATTATTGATGATATCATACAAACGATTCATTCCGTCGCGAGAACCATTGCTGGAAATAAAATTTCCACGCGCCATGATCGCGAATATATCGTGTGTTTGTTTCGGTAAATTAAAATCTTCTGCCAACATATCTATTAATTATAATTTTTAAATTATTTATGCTTCTTGTTTTGTTTCTTTTTTCTTTTTCTCTTTTTCCTTCATTGGTAAAATGAGGGTATAACCTAATCTCTTTTTCTTTTGCTCATTATCTTGGTAATCGTAATACTGCAAACGGTATTTGAAATCCAAAATAGTTTGGTATTCCATGGCGATCTCAACAAATAACGATAAACGCTCTTCAAATGTTACTGTACCGATACTTTTTGGGAATTTATAATCCATTAAGTATTCAAATAAATTGGCTTTGCCTTGAGTTAAGAAACGATCAACTAATTTTTGAGTATCTAATTTTATTTGCTGTTCTAAACCTTTGTCTTTAAAGTTACCTGCCATTTTATCGGCAAGACCACGAACCATTAAGCGCGTTAGTTTGTATTTCTCTGCAACACGTTTACACAATACGTGTCCATCATCGGTAAATAAAAAGTCAACTGCAATTTTTGTACGTGGGGTTTTATGTCCATTGTAACGAATAGTGTTCACGCTCGAAACTATTTCGTTGAAGTTGGTTTTAAAATGTAAAGCGCCGTGATCTTTTATCTCTTTTAATTTTTGCGCTTTTTTGTAAACGTCTAATTGGAACTGGATCTTGTTGATGAAATCCGTGATATCTGTTTGGATCTCGATCAAGAAGTCTAAGTTCTCTATCAAACTTCCTTTTAAGGATTGAATAATTCCGTAAAGCTCTGTATCATTGGTTAAATTGAATAACGAACGTGCCTCATCAACAACTTCTCCGGTGCGCTTAATGAAATCAATAATGGTATCACGCTTCAAACGATAATCTTCAAGCTTTTGTAATTTGATGCGGTAATTACTTTCGTTCTTGTAGGTATCATCCACATTCTTCT
>CAYYUS010000376.1:0-3704 GCA_964474925.1 uncultured Akkermansia sp.
GATCGCGGCCTTAGCTTTTGGTTATATCCAATTAAGCGCGCAGGATAACATTACAGTTAAGATGTCGGTAAAAGTGGAAGGATTACCTGAAGAATACGCGGGTATGGCCGAAAACGATGTTATTACGTATATGAAAGGTGATAAATCAAAAACGGAAGTTACCAGTATGATGGGTAGCCAAATATTTTTGAATGATGGCACTATGACAACCGCTTTGTTTGAACAAATGGGAAACAAAACAGGTTGGACCATGACCAAAGCTGAAGCTGATGCAGATGAAAAAGAAAATGCAAGCAAAAAACAAAAACCAACCATTGAATATACTTCCGAGAAAAAAATGATAGCAGGTTACGAGTGCACAAAAGCTATTGTAACATCAATGGTAGGAAAAGATAAAGAGAAGAAAGAAGTGAAAACAGATGTATGGTTCACTGATAAGATCAAAATGCCGGGTACTTCAAAAGGTAAAAAAGGCGGAATGGGCCCTGATCTTTCTGATCTAAAAGGTTATCCAATGCAAACAGAAATGAGCATGAACCAAGGTGGTATGGAAATGAAAATGATCTCTACCGTTACCGAAGTTGATACCAAGCCTGTAGATGATGGTGTATTTAAAGTAAGTACTGAAGGTTACAAAATGTTGACCTATAAAGAAATGAAGGATCAACAAAAAAAGGAAATGGAAGGAATGGACAAATAAGTTTCATTCGCAACTCAATATTTAAAAACCTCCCCATAAAGGAGGTTTTTCTATTTTAGGGAAGTTCTATAAACTTGTTTTTTGTCGTTGAACTTCAATTTTTAAATCCTCAAATACCTTAGTAGGCCTACGCACAGCCTCGCCCACACTGCCACTGGCAGTGTGTCGTGGTTTAAAAATATCGTTCGCCTAAAAAAAGCAAGTTTATAGAACTCCCCAATTAATCACCTCCTCCTAAATCCCTTTAAATAGGGCATTTCAGGGCTTTATTAAAATAAATTTGGAACTAATACTTAATTTCCTTTACATTTGTAGCGAATTAAAACCCACCCTTTGTGTGTTTTAATTTATCAAGATGCGACGAGAGAATAGGCTCATTGACTCGCAGGCAACCAACTAAAAGTCTGTAAAAGGATTGGAAAACCGGTGCTAAATCCTACCTCTGATGAGAGTAAGAGGAGAGATAAATTAAAAAAAAAGAAAAAATGAACACACAGAATCAAAACATCATCCAAAGAACAAAAGCAGGGTTAGCTCAGTTCAATTCATTGTTTACATCCTCAAACACTATGCACATGTGGTGCTGTTGTTGTTGTATGTGTTAAACTCTAATTTACTTACAGTTTAAACTTACAACCGCTTTCGCGGCGATCATTATTTGATCGGGATCATCCTAATTTTATTAATTGTCTCATAGGAGACACAAAATTTAAAACAATGAAAAATAATACAACAAAAACAACTACATATAATCTTTTAGAGTCAGAAGACTTTAAAACAGCCTTACAATTTGAAGCTAGTACAGCTACAGTAATTAAAGGCGGACATCTACCCTATTATATAAGCAAACAAACGCGCAGAAGAATAATAGACCCTATCAATCTTTTGAACGAAGGTGAGAAGCAGCAATTAATTCACACATTATTCATAAGCAAAAACTAAAAGATCATGGAACACTTAACCTATCATTATCCCTATCCTTTTGCTTTGGAAAACGGTGGACAATTACCAAACTTGGAAATTGCATATCACACCTATGGAAAATTAAATGCTAAAAAAAATAACGTCATCTGGGTTTGCCATGCGCTTACTGCTAATAGTAATGTGTTTGAATGGTGGCCGGGACTTTTTGGAGAGAACGATCTGTTCAATCCAAAAGATCACTTTATTATTTGTGCTAATAATCTTGGTTCTTGCTATGGAACTACCGGGCCTTTAACCTTGAACAAATATTCAAACCAACCTTTGTTCAGTTTATTTCCAACCGTAACCATTCGCGATATGGTTGGAGCGCACGATATTTTGCGCGAACATTTAGGAATTGAAAAGATCCATACTGTGATTGGTGGTTCGCAAGGGGCGCAACAAGTTATTGAGTGGAACATCAAACATCCTGAATTATTTGAGAACACCATCATCGTTGCTACAAATGCCAAACATTCGCCCTGGGGCATTGCTTTTAATGAAAGTCAGCGTTTAGCTATTAAAGCCGACAGAACTTACTATTCAAATACACCTGAAGGTGGACAAAAAGGATTGGCCGCAGCGCGCAGCATTGCTTTATTGAGTTACAGAAATCATCAAACTTACAACGAAACGCAAAAAGAAAAGCATGACGAGAAAATAAATGATTTCAATTCTTCTTCGTATCAACGTTACCAAGGCGAAAAATTAGTGAATCGCTTTAATGCCTACTCTTATGTAACATTAGCAAATGCCATGGATTCGCACAATGTTGGTAGAGGAAAAGTTTCTATTGAACGAGCGCTTGAAAAGATAAAAGCAAAAACGTTAGTAGTTGGTATCAACAGCGATCTTTTGTTTCCGCCGCACGAACAAGAATTTTTAGCCAAGAATATCTCTAATAGTTCATTTCAGCTCATTGATTCGTTTTACGGACATGATGGCTTTTTAATTGAAACCGAAAAACTTGGTGCGATCATTGATCAATTTTATAACTCTAAAAAAAACACATTATTAACTAAGAACCTTTTGGGGGTTCTGTAAAACCAAAAATTATGGCAAAAAAAATAAATATAGGATTGTTTGGCTTTGGCTGTGTTGGTCAGGGTTTGTACCATGTACTTAACAACAGCAAGGGCTTTAAGGCCAATATCGTAAAAATTGCGGTAAAGAATAAAGAAAAACAACGACCGCTTGATGCGAGCATTTTTACATTTGATAAACAAGAGATCCTGGATAATCCGGATATAGATCTTATTGTTGAATTAATTGACGATGCCGATGAAGCATTTAAAATTGTAAGTTATGCCTTAAGCAAAGGTAAGCATGTGGTTACCGCCAATAAAAAAATGGTGGCCTCACATTTGCAAGAACTTTATGATCTTCAACACAAGCATAATGTTTCTTTATTATACGAAGCATCGAGTTGTGGAAGCATTCCAATCATTAGAACATTGGAAGAATACTTTGATAACGAGCAAATAGAAAAATTGAGCGGCATCTTTAATGGTACCACTAATTACATTCTTACAAAAACCATCGCCGAAAAATTATCATACGAAGAAGCTTTAAAACAAGCCCAGGAAAAAGGCTTTGCCGAAAGTGATCCAACAAATGATGTGGAAGGATTTGATGCCAAGTTCAAAGCTATTATTTTAGCCTTGCACGCGTTTGGTGTAATTGCAAAACCAGAGGATGTATTGAACATTGGTATCACAACATTAAGTCCGTTCGATATTACTTACGCCAGCGAAAAAGGCTATAAGATAAAATTAGTACCTACCGTAAAACGTATCACACCAAACGAGATCAGCATCTTTGTTCTCCCAAAATTTGTTCCTATTACCAACCATTTATTTACTGTAGATAACGAATTTAATGGCGTTATAGTAGATGGCGATTTTTCGGGCGAACAATTTTTAAAAGGACGTGGTGCCGGCGGAAATCCCACAGGCGCTGCTGTTCTATCTGATATCTCTGCTTTGAGTTATGGTTATAAATACGAATACAAAAAACAAAAGCAAAGTCCTGATCTTAAATT
>CAYYUS010000377.1:0-3704 GCA_964474925.1 uncultured Akkermansia sp.
TCGGACATTCACATCAACGTCGGCCTGCCGCCGCTCTTCCGTATTCACACGGTGGTGACGCACAGCGACTTCCCGATCGTTACGCCGGAAGGCTCGATGCGCCTGGCGAAAGAGATCATGAACAACGAGAACAAAAGTTCATTGAAAAAATTGTATGAGCTAAAACGTGAGTTGATCTTTTTACGAAAGCAAGTTTGGCCAATGCGCGACATGATCAATAGTATGATGCGGTCGGAAAGCGATTTCATATCTAAAGACACACATATATTTTTACGAGATCTGTTAGATCACAGCACGCGAATTATTGATACCGTTGAAACTTATCGTGATCTATTGAGTGGTATTATGGACGTATACCTTAGTAATGCTTCTAACCGCATGAATGAAGTAATGAAAGTGCTTACCATTGTTTCCAGTATTTTTATTCCCGCTACATTTATTGTTGGAGTGTACGGAATGAATTTTGATTTTATGCCTGAGCTAAGAGAACATTACGGTTACCCTATTGTTTGGACCATTATGCTAGCTATTATGATAGGACAGCTTATTTTCTTTAAACGGAAAAGATGGCTTTAGGCTTTAGAGAAGAGTAAAAGTTCCTTTCAACTCTACATACTCGCCTCTTGAGTTTTTGTAAGTGATCAAATACACATAGGTATCATTTGGAGATCCGTTTCCGTCCCAACCCACTGTATCATCATTGGTATTGAATAATAAATTTCCCCAACGGTTGAAGATCTTTAAATTATAATCGTTCTTATCTACAAAGTGTGTTACCGGTCTCCACACTTTATTTACACCCTTAGGCGCAAACGCGGTTGGAATGAATACATCTGCTTCTACATAAGTTGTAGCTCGGTTTGAATTAGCGGTCTCTGCTATATTATTTGGATTTCCTAAAGCCTCTACAGCAATTACCATGTACTCTACTTTTGATCCTTCCGAAGCTGCATCTTCTACATTATCTATGTATTCGTTAACCGGTCCATTTGTATATCCGGTAGGCTGCGCCGGTATCACATCATTCACAATTCTGTAAATACTGTATCCACCCAAGCCTCCACCAAACGCCGTGTAATTATTCCAGGTTAATCTTTTCTCGAACATGCTTTGCTTTACATCGGCTACTTGTAACCAAACCGATTTTACAGTTTTGCTTTCTGTGCGATCATTGCCACAACTATCTTTTGCTAATGCTTTGTAATAATAGCTACGCTCGCGCGTGCTAAGATCACTATCATCAAATATATAATTTGGTCCGCCCGTAAAATTAATGAAGCCTATTTTTTTATATGAACTTCCATCCTCGCTTCGGTACAGATCAAATCCACTTCCCATTTTAATGGCATCTACAATAAATTTAATACGAATAGTTTCATCGCTTGTTACCGAAACTGAACTGATGTAAATAAAATCGGGCGCCACAGTTTGATAAGAGAAAAAGTTAACGCGATTGGATGAAGATGTAACTGTTTTATTTGCATTGAACGCGCGAACAAAATACGTGATGTTCTTTGCAGGATCAACTCCGGTGTGTGTGTAAAATGTATTATTGGTTGAACCTAAAAATTGGAACGCGCCACCATTTGCCGAATAATAAACACGGTATTCTGAAACTGACGACCAACCGGAGTATGCTGTCCAACTTAATTGTGTTTGGTAATTACATTTATCGTAAGTGTGATCTAAATAAATTGTTTTGTGAGGAAAATTCAACAAGCCCGGATTACCACAACTATCAATAGGTGCCGTTAAAAATTCTACGGGATTATTAAGTGCGGCGGTTGATGTAAATGTGTAAATGGTATTGAATTGACCTTGTACGATATCCATGAGTGTATTTGTAGCAAGCACTTGGTAAATATTATATCCCCAAGTATCATTCGAAACAGATGGTTGATAACCAATTATGGTTTGTCCGTTAGGCAATACACTCACCGAATCCACTAAACTTCGAGTTGGCCCATTCTTATCCTGAAAAATTCCTCCGGGAACATTTGAAACGGATGTACATCCCGATCCATCACCTATCACCACTTGATAATTATACGTTTGTGGTGTACAAATAGTAATTGAATCATTGTACGAAAGATTTCCGGTGTTCAATAAATTTACCCAAGTGGCGGTAGGATATTCTCGCTGAATAGAAAAACTTACAGAAGTACTTGCTAAAGGCGGTTGATGTAATTGATTGTAGGATAAGTGCGCAACGCCATCACCCGGATTATTTAAATTCAAGAAAATACTTTTTAATGTATCCGAACTAGTTGATGTGTTAGTGCCTGTTGCTCCAAATCTTGTTTTTACATGGTAATATTGTGCTTGTGTGCTTCCGGTTGCTGCTGCATGATTAAAGGTTGTTGTTCCAATGCTTGCAACACTTCCAACATTGGTGTAAGGACCATTTGCCAATACCGAATGAAAGATCTCATAACTAAAAAATTGTGCGCCCGGATCTGCAGGTGGGATCCATGTTAATGTTACATCACCGCTTGCACCAACTGCCAAACAACGCAATTGAGGGGCGGCCACTTGAGCCTTCAAGAGGTTAATGAGTAAGATGAATATGGCTATATGTCGTACTTTCAATTAGTTATATAACGTACAAAGTTACAAAAAATTGCCCAAACCCTATAATTTGGCTTAAAGGCCTAAATTTGGTACATTTGGGTATAAACTATACGAAATATGAAACAACTTTTACTAGTATTCGGGGCAATTTTAACATTTAACTTAAATGCCCAAACTCCAGACCCTAATTTTGACCAACCTTGGGTTACAAGCCCAACTGGTTATTCTGCTAAAGAAGCAGTTGGTTGGATGTCGACCAACGTTTTAACTCATGCGCTTGCAAGTGCTTCCAATCCTACAAGTTGCGTTCAATCTGCAACCAATTGTAATGGTGGTAATTCAATGGCTATTGAAACTAAATCTTTCACGCTTGGATTATTGAATGGATTCTTACCTAGTGTTTGCGGTTTTGCATTTACCGGAACCGTTGCAATTTCTGTATCTGGTGGTCGTTTAGTTGACGGATTCGCTTATAATCAGCGCCCAACTCAAATTACTTATTGCTATCAAACTTCTTTACTTGGTGGAGATACATCAGGTGTAAGCGTTGCTTTATGGAAATGGAATGGCACAAGCCGTACTTACATTGGCGGTGCAAAAAACACCTATACTGCCGACGTTACATCAATGACCAATGCTACTTTAGCAATTGCTTATTCAAGCACTGTAACTCCTGACAGTATGTGTATCTATGTTGGATCGAGTTATAAATTCTCAGGAACAACTATTCGTCCGGGAGCCGTTGTAGGAAGTAAGATCTGGGTTGATAATTTTGTTTATCCTGCAGCAACTGTAGGCGTTAAAGAAACTTCGGTAAATGAAGTGAATGTGATAGCTTATCCAAATCCTGCAAATACTGCATTCTATGTGAACACAGAAAGTTCGGATGCTAAAAATTTAGAGATCATTGATCTTACAGGAAAAGTATTAGAGCGCTTGGCATTTACGGATGGAAAAGTAAAAGCTGATGTGAGCAAATATCATACTGGTATTTATTTATATTCGGTTACCGGTAATAATAACCAACGTTTAAAAACAGGTAAATTTACTGTAACACACTAATAAATTTAATTAACGTAAGCCACTCCTTGCGGGGTGGCTTTTTTTATTCCAAAGAAAATTAAAAAAACAAA
>CAYYUS010000378.1:0-3700 GCA_964474925.1 uncultured Akkermansia sp.
TTCGTTAAAGAATGGAAACAATTTTAAATTAAACAAAATAAAAATGAAAAAATTCGTGATCTTAGCGGCGTTAAGCGTTTTAAGTTTAACCTCCTTGGCGCAACAAAAAGATTCTACTAAAAAAGCAAAAACCACAAAGGCACAAGCTGTTAAAGTGGAAACAAAGGGGATTACCGGTGAAATGAAAACGTATTACATGGTGTTCTTAAAAAAGGGACCAAAACGCGATCAAGACACCCTCACTGCAAATCGAATTCAAGCTGGGCACATGGCGTATTTAAATAAAATGTATGATGCCGGCAAAATGGATCTTGCAGGACCCTCATTACCCGATGGAGATCTGAAAGGAATTTGTGTTTATAATGTTGCTACGTTTGATGAAGCAAAAAAATTAGCAGAAGCTGATCCTGCTGTTGTTGCAGGAAGATTGATCGTAGAAGTTGTGCCTTGGTACAGTCAAAAAGGAGCAAAGTTGAGGTAGAATAATTTTAAGGATCGCATATGAAATTAGCATTCAAACTCATTGCAGTATTTTTATTCCTAACATCGTGTACAACGAATTTAAGAATAGCAAAGAACAAACTACCTGAAGTAAAGGATCTAGGGGTCTGCTGGACATTTTCAGAAGAAGTAAAAGATCTGGATAAGATCAAAGTTGATTCGGTAATGACTTCGGTTTTGGATAGATATAATGCGGAAGGGCATAATTTCAAAGTTCATAGATGTGAAGGTAGCGATGAGAATGTTTTATACGTAAATTTTGAAAATGGAAAATTTGTGAAGCCGGAAGGAGTAGCTGCCGGATATCTACTTACATCGTTTGGTGTTTTAGTTTTTCCAATAATGATACTCGCCGCAACAGAAGGAGCACTAATTGCTGCTTTTTGGGTAATACCAAGAGATCGAATGTATTCAGAGGTAACATTATCGCCAAATTTGTTGTCACGACCAAATGCAAAGGCAAAAGTATGGACCCAATCAAGAGCGCTATTTAAATCGAGAGAAAAGAGATTAAAACAAATAAATGAGACGCTCAGTAAGGATATGTATAAATTGATATTAGACCTGAACGGTTGATCATATCAAAGTCTTCCATTTTTTATCTCTTCAACCACATTTGGATCAAGAAGCGTACTGATATCTCCTAAATTATTTACATCACCCTCGGCAACTTTGCGTAAAATACGTCGCATTATCTTTCCGCTTCGTGTTTTTGGTAGGCCACTTACAATTTGAATTTTATCGGGCTTGGCAATTGGACCAATGATCTTATTTACTTCAGCAATAATTTCTTTTACTAAAACGACATGATCTTTTGTTGTTGATGGCGCGATCACATATGCATAAATTCCTTGACCTTTGATGTCATGAGGATATCCTACAACGGCACTCTCAACAACATCTGCATGCATATTAATTGCACTTTCAACTTCAGCGGTACCAATTCTATGCCCGCTAATATTCATCACATCATCTACGCGCCCTGTAATTCTGTAATAACCATTCTCGTCGCGCTTGCAACCATCGCCGGTAAAATATAAATTATGATAGGTGCTAAAATAAGTTTTCTTGCAACGTTCATGATCGCCATAGGTTGTACGAATAATAGATGGCCAAGGATATTTAATGCACAAATTTCCTTCTACATTATTTCCTTTGATCTCATTTCCTTTATCATCCACTAAGATCGGCTGAATGCCAGGAAGAGGAAGTGTAGCATAACTCGGCTTTAGTTTTGTTATTCCCGCAAGTGGCGAAATTAAAATTCCACCCGTTTCGGTTTGCCACCAAGTATCAACTATTGGACATTTTTCTTTACCAATGTTTTTATTGTACCAATGCCATGCTTCTTCATTAATAGGCTCGCCAACACTGCCCAATACTTTTAGTGAATTTAATTTATAAGGTTTTACAAAGTCTAATCCCAATGCTTCCAAAGCGCGAATGGCTGTAGGCGCCGTATAAAAATGAGTTACTTTATGCTTGTCAATTATTTTCCAAAACCGTCCGGCATCAGGATATGTAGGAACCCCTTCAAAAATAACAGAAGTGGCTCCGCATAAAAGTGGACCATAAGTAATATACGAATGCCCTGTTACCCAACCAACATCAGCTGTACACCAATATACATCGCCCTCGTTATATTGAAATACATTTGAAAATGTGTAGGCCGTGTAAACCATATACCCACCGCACGTATGCACAACACCTTTTGGTTTTCCGGTAGAGCCTGAAGTGTATAAAATAAACAGCATATCTTCGCTCTTCATTTTTTCGGGCTCGCAGATCGCTTCTTGAATAGGAACAATTTTGTGCCACCAAATATCTTTATCATTATTGAAGTTGATCTTTATTTTGGTGTGTTCATAAACTAAAACGTGTTGTACCGAAGCGCAAGTTTCTAAAGCTTCGTCAACTACATTCTTTAAATTAATGCTTTTATCTCCGCGGTAAGAACCATCAGACGTGATCACAATTTTGCAATCACTATCTTGAATTCTATCTGATAGAGATGTGGCAGAAAAACCGGCAAACACCACCGAATGAATAGCGCCAATTCGGGCACAAGCCAGCATGCTATAAACCGCTTCGGGGATCATTGGTAAATAAATGCAAACGCGATCGCCTTTTTGCACGCCCAATTTTTTTAATGCATTTGCCACTCTGCAAACCTCGTCGTGTAATTCTTGGTAAGTGATAACACGACTAACTTTATCTTCATGATTTGACTCCCAAATAAAAGCAATATCTTTTGCTTTGTGCGGTAAATGGCGATCGATACAATTCACGGTAATATTTAAACTGGCACCATCAAACCATTTTACGTTGTAGTCCTTAAAATTCCAATCAACAACGTTATCCCATTTTTTGTACCACGAAAAATTTTCTGCAATATCTCCCCAAAATGCTTCGGGTTGTTCAACACTTTTTTTGTAAGCTTGGTTATATTCTTGTAATGTATTAATTCTAAAATTTTCCATAAAAAAAGCCTTACGTTAAAGGTAAGGCTTTTTAAAATACATATAACTAATATTTACGAAATGGTTGGAGGCGGCTCCATTACTGTTCCGCATTTTTTACAAGTGCGAAGATCTTTATTTTCGTAGAACTTTTTAAATTCGGTTTGAAATTGCGTTTGAATATTCTCTAATTGAAAGTATACTTCATGTAATTTATGGTTACAGCTTTCGCAAAACCAAAGCAAGCCATCCTTTTCGGTGCTTTTTCTTTTGCGCTCTATTACTAAACCAATAGTGCCTTCAAAACGACGAGGATTATGAGGAATAGTTGGAGGCAGTAAAAAAATATCACCTTCTTTTATTGGCACCTCTTTCATTTTACCATCAATTTGCACCTGAACGATCACATCGCCCTCGAGTTGATAAAAGAATTCCTCACTCTCATTATAATGATAATCTTTTCGAGAGTTTGGTCCGCCAACAACCATAACAATAAATTCGGTGTCGGTATAAACAACTTTATTGTTTACAGGTGGTTTTAGTAAGTGTCGATTTTCTTCGATCCACTTTTTGAAATTGAATGGTAATGTGATCATATACCAAAGTTAATGGTAAAAA
The DNA here is from genome assembly GCA_964474925.1 of uncultured Akkermansia sp. Lineage (GTDB taxonomy): Bacteria > Bacteroidota > Bacteroidia > B-17B0 > Aurantibacillaceae > Aurantibacillus. The sequence continues at coordinate 3,579 of CAYYUS010000378.1, forward strand.
CAGCAAAAACAAAATGTAAAAAAGTGGAACTGACTAAGGTCATTTCTGCTTAGTTAGTGGCTAATTACACTTAGTATAAACACAGATTAGTGAAAATTAGTGTAATTCGTGGCTTTAAATGC
>CAYYUS010000379.1:0-3689 GCA_964474925.1 uncultured Akkermansia sp.
CAAAACCATTGCACTTGGTGCAGGCGCCAACTGGTGAGTTAAACGAAAACAGGGCAGACGTTATTGGCGGGAAACGATAGTCGCAGACCGTGCAGGAGTTCTCTTCGCTCAAAAGTAGACGTTTGCCATCGACAGTGAAGACTTCAGCGTCAATATCACCTGAATCAAGATTTGAGAGAGCATTAAGAGCAACATAGAACTTGGCTTTTGCACCAGCTCTAATAATTGCACCATCAAGTGAAACTGACTTGGTATAGACATCGCTGGTTTCACTAAAATCAGAAGCAGTTTTTACACCGGCGTATGTTGCCATTACAAAACCTATCAACCATAATAAACCCGCGCCAATATTTAACCAACGGTTTGAATATTTTATTTTGAATAATAATTTTATTCCGCCGTATAGGATCATAAAAGCCGGAACCGCGAATACAATTATGCCACCAACAAATGCTAACCAATAGTGTGAGCGATCAATAAAAATAATATTGATCCAATCGTTGAACTCGGCCGATTCGCCTGCGATAGAAAAACCAAAAACAGTTGAGAGCACGCCAAACATGATCATAAAACCAATGAAGATGAGGAATGCTCCTAATAAGCGACCAATAACTCTAAAGAAACCTCCAAGGATCATGGCTAATTTATCCAAGCCGTTTCTGCTGTGTTGTCCTGCATTTTTAAATCCATCGTTCATGCGATTTTTTACGCCATCCATTTCATCTTTAAAAGAACGACTGATATTATCAATATTGATAGGCTCTCCGCGCATGGCTAATCTGTCAGCTGTTGTTTTAGCTTCGGGAATAACGATCCAAAGAACGATATATACCCATAAACTTATACCTCCAAAAAAGATCAATAAGAATGTTGCTAAACGGATCCACACAACATCTACATCAAAGTAATGCGCTACACCCGAACACACGCCGCCAATTGCTTTTTCATCGGGATCGCGGAATAAACGTTTTTTAATTGGTCCTGTATAGTTTGCCGACTCCGATTGAGTTGATGAAGATGAAGTGTTGTTTGTTGTTTCACCATCTACAAATTCTTCAGGTTTTCCCAAGGCGTTTATTACTTCGTCCACATCAGCCATTAAAACCACTTGTTTAAATTGGTTCACTTTGGCTTGCAGTAATTCTGCAATGCGGGCTTCAATATCGGCTATAATTTCGCTGCCGCTTTCATTACTTGTAAAATATCCTTTGATGGTACTCAAATACTTACTCAACTTATCGTAAGCATCTTCATCTATGTGGAAGATTATACCGCTGATATTTATAGTTACCGTTTTATTCATGACTTCTTTTTATTTAATGTTTTTTTTTATTTGATAATTGTTTTGTTAACTGCACTCACCAGATCTTCCCAGCTCATTTGAAGTTCTTTTAAATATTGTACACCAATTTCGGTGAGCTTATAATATTTGCGTGGTGGACCGCTGGTGCTTTCTTCCCACCTGTAGGTTAATAAACCTGTGTTCTTTAACCTGGTAAGCAAAGGATAAAGTGTGCCTTCAACTACCACTAACTTTGTTTCTTTTAGCTTTTCGATGATCTCGGTTGGATACGCATCGCCCTGCGATAGAATTGAAAGTATGCATAGTTCAAGAACACCTTTACGCATTTGCGCTTTTGCATTCTCTGAGTTTACTGACATGTTGTTAGATTTTTTTAATGTTAAACACAATACTGTACGCTACGTTGCTTTTGATCTTGCTCAAGGTCATTTCTGCAAATTGTTTTTCGATCTGTTTCTTTAAAACATCATTGTCAGTTTTTGCCAGAACAAAATTCACTTTACCATTTTCGGCTGTTGTAAAAACAACTTCTACTTTTTCGGTTTTATTAAGTGGTAAAATGATATTTGGAAAACTGATGTGTTGTTTGATCTCTTTTTGCGTTTCAATGATATTCTCATTTCCATGATTATCAGAAGCAAGTGCGGCGCTACCTAAAAAAATAAAACCAAGTATTGCACTTAATTTTACTAGTCCGCTTGTTGATTTTAATTTGTTCATCTTTTCTTTTTTTGTGAGACCCTTAGTCCTGTCTCGTTTGATTTAATTTGTTTTACCTTTTTAAATAAATTGCAATTATTTGGTGATACAAAGATATGTTGTTTTTTTAGTACTATGCAACACATAGTACTGGATTTTAACATATAAACCATCTAACTAACTGATTATCAATAATAATAATTTTATTTTAAATTTAATTATTTCGTATCTTCGCAAAATATTTAAGGAATAATGCACGATACCGGATCCGTTTTTGATGTACTTTTTACCTGGCATGGTGTAGTTAACCTTATCACCTTATCCATTCTGGAGATCATTCTTGGAATAGATAATATCATTTTCATTTCAATTGCTGTAGATAAATTGCCGCGCGCCTTACAAAAACGTGCGCGCTTTATTGGATTAAGTTTGGCTTTATTGGTACGTTCGGTTCTACTTTGTTTGGTAGGATGGATAGCGCATTTAAGAGATGCCTTATTTACTATAGGCGATTACGGCATTTCGGGCAAAGCTTTGATATTATTTGGTGGAGGTGTGTTCTTAATTTTCAAGACCTATAAAGAGATCATAGAAAAATTACACGAACATGAAGGCGGACAAACCAAAAAACATGATGGAAAAGATTCATTTGGTGCCATCATTGTACAGATCATCATTATTGATTTCATTTTTAGTTTCGACAGTATATTAGCCGCCGTTGGTGTAAGTGGAGAGGTAGTGATCATGATAGGTGGTGTGGTGATATCGATGATCTTAATGATATTATTTAGCGGTTACGTGGCAGACTTTATCAATAGAAATCAGGGAATAAAAACAATTGCCTTAGCATTTTTGTTGGTGATAGGAGGAATTTTAGTTGGGGAAGCGCTCATAGACGCTTACAACTTTACGGTTCCTGAAGCGGAACATTTGCATTTGAATAAGAACTACGCTTACATTGCTTTGGCTTTTGCCATGTTCATTGAATTTTTGAACATGCGAGAGAAGAAGATTAGAAGGAAGAAGGATGCTACTCCAATTGAGGAGTCTCAGAAGTAGTTTCTGCGTTTTTGTTTTGCAGATATTGGTTGTAGGAAATTGAGTTGTAAATATACAACATCACGAAAAAAGGAAATCCATTTAAAAAGTAGTGCCCTTGCCTGAACAGATTCAAAAGGATCATGATCAAAATTCCATTGCTTACCAACCAATGATAGGTGTCTTCCTCATCAGTTCTTTTTATATAGAACTTGAATATGATGAATAAAAAAATACAAACCCCAAACAATCCTGTTTCAGAGATCAAGCGTAATAACATGGAATTAGCATCGGCGGAGTTTAAGTTAAAGCCGTAAACCTTTATCTTATTTGCCAGAGAGTATTTTTCAAAAGCAATTGGATGCGAGCCAATGCCACTTCCAAACAAAAAATTTCCCTGGAAATTTTCTGTAGCCACATGATAGTTATTGTACAAAATAAATGACGACCCATGTGTTTTACCTAACACAAATTTACCTGTGGTATATAGACCCACTATACCGTCAAATCTTTCTCTAAAATCCTTCACATTATTGTACAAATAATTAAACATTAATAATGATATAGGTATTATTATAAAAATATACCTGATCAAACCAAAATTTAACGCAAACAAAATAACAGAAAGGAAGATCCCTATTTGACCTAA
>CAYYUS010000380.1:0-3688 GCA_964474925.1 uncultured Akkermansia sp.
TGATCCTACTTCAAAAAAAAGGATCATACGTGGATTAGAGATCTATGAATACTTAAAAGAAAATCCTGCTCCCGAAAAGCGTGAACTCATTTACAAACCAAAATATATTGGCATTAAAATTTCTAAAGAAGAACGCAACAAACGCATTGATGTACGTTTAAAACTTCGTTTAGAAAATGGATTGATAGAAGAAGTGGAAGGTTTATTAAACAAAGGCGTTTCACATGAGCGATTACAGTTTTTAGGATTGGAGTATAAATTCATTTCTCAATACCTTTTAAAACAGATCAACAAAAAAGAATTATTCACGCTTTTGAGCACCGCCATTCACCAATTTGCTAAACGGCAAATGACCTGGTACCGGAGGATGGAAAAAAACGAGATCGAAATTGAATGGGTGGAGTTGGAAGAAGCAGAAAAACTGATCTCTCGTCTAAAAAAAGAGAGGCAATAAACGTTACCTATTGCCGTTTACTTATAGATCAAAAAAACACTATACATATTTCTCATTTTTAGCTCCCTACTCCGTTCTCAATCCTGGGTTCAAATTGCCGATTTCCCTGGAAGTGCAAGAGATGACGGTAGCGTTTTTACCATTGGAAATAAAGCGTATTGTTTTACCGGTTCAAACGGCAGCGCATGCACATTAGATGGCTTTGTGTATGATGGCGTAAATAATGTTTGGAGCAATATGGCAAGTTTACCTTCGGGAAAAGAACGTCAATATGCCACAGCATTTTCTTATTCAAATACCGGTTATATACTTACCGGAATTACTTGCAATAATAAGTGCTTAAATGACATGTTCAAATATGATCAGGCAACAAATACATGGAGCGTAATGTCAAATTTTCCGGGGCAAGTACGTCAGGGCGCTTGTAATTTTGTGATTGGCGATAAAGCGTATATCATTAGCGGCCGAGATACTACCGGAACTGTTTTTACCGATGTATGGGAATTTAATATCACAAGCTCAACATGGACACAAAAAAACAATTTACCATTTGCCGGAATGTTTAGAGGTACAGCATTTCAAATAAACAGTATCGGCTATATATGTTTTGGATTAACCAATAACTCTAATTTCAATCGTTACATTTATCAGTACGATCAGTTGAATGACCTATGGACGCAAATTTCTAGTATCACATTACCCTCTCGCAATTATGTTGCCTGCGCAGTAACAAGCAACAAAGCTTTTTTCTATGGTGGACAAGATTCAACTTATAATATTATGAACGATGTTCGTTTGTTTGATCCAATTACAAATACGATCACAGCCTATTCAGGCATCCCAACTACAGGGAGAAAGGGCGGCATGAGTTTTTCGTTGAACAATATATTTTACATTACCACCGGGGTTACGAGCACTGCCCGCGTTAAAGAAACCTGGAAGAACGATCAATTTGTTGGACTAAAAGAAAATAATCCATCTTCGATCGAGCTAAATGTATTTCCAAACCCTGCTTCCGATGAAATTCATATTCAAAGTAATTCTGAAATAAGGAAAGTGATCATGCATGATCATTTAGGTAGAATTATTTTGGAAGATACGTCGCCAAGCATTTTTGTAAAAGATCTCCCAAACGGCATTTACAACCTCTCCATCTCCTTTGAGAATTCAATAGTCAATAAAAAGATCATTGTTCAGCACGAATAAAGTTTAGGACTAGCGACTAAATTCTAGCGACTAGTATCTAAAAATCGTATCTTCGCCCCCGCAAATGCTTACCAGTAAACAACATTATAAAGAAACATTCAACCTTGCATGGCCCTTGATACTAACTCAAGTTGGCCATATTATTACCGGTATGGTTGACACTATTTTTTTAGGGCAAATTGGAGTAGCCGAGCAAGCCGCGGGTATTTTTGCCAATAATATTTTTATTCTGCTTTTGGTTTTTGGTATTGGATTAAGTTACGCTACTACACCACTTGTTACAGCAGCCAATGAAAAAAATGATCTGGAAGGGAAAGCTGCTCTATTTAAAAATTCGCTTTTCCTTAACATCTGTACTTCAGTCGTGTTATTTCTTATTTTATTCTTTTCTGCCCCACTTTTGCAATACTTACAGCAACCACAAGATGTTGTTGCGCTCGCCACACCTTTTTATGAAGTGTTGATCTTTTCTTTGCTTCCCCTTTCTATATTTTTTGTTTGCAAACAATACTGCGAAGGTTTAAGTAATACAAGTGCAGGTTTGATCATAAGTGTATTGGGAAATATTTTAAATATTGTTTTAAATTATTTATTGATAAATGGGTACATGGGCTTACCAAAAATGGGTTATATGGGTTCGGCCTGGGCAACTTTTATTGCCCGAAGTTTTATGGGCATAGGCTTTTTGTATTTGATGTATAAAACCCCTGCGCTCAATGCCATATTTACCGTTTACAAAAAGGTTAAAGTGAACATGAAACATTTGGGTGAATTAGCAAAAATTGGTTTTAACTCGGCCATGCAATTTACGTTTGAGGTGGCAGCTTTTGTAATTGCCGGATTAATGGCGGGATCATTTGGAAAAGAACAAATAGACGCGCACGGCATTGCACTTCACATTGCAGCATTCACCTATATGTTTGGAAGTGGTATTGGAAGCGCCGCAACAATTCGTATTGGAATTTTTAATGCGCAAAATAATTGGCAAGAAGTAAAGAACGCGGGATTAACCGCCATCAAATTAGTATTGATGGTTATGGGAGGATGTGGTTTAATATTTTTGTTGCTTCACCAGTATTTACCGAGCATATTTAGCAGCGAAAAAGCAGTGATAGAATTAGCCTCGCAATTATTATTGATCGCAGCACTCTTTCAATTGTTTGACGGCTTGCAAGTAACCGTTATTGGAATTTTGCGCGGATTAGAAGATGTACGAATTTCTACCCTAATTACTTTCATTGGATATTGGGTAATAGCTTTAGGCCTTTGCTATGTACTAGCCTTCACCTTTAAATTAGAAGTTATTGGTGTGTGGATAGGTCTTTTGGCCAGTTTGATATTTGTGGGACTAACCCTACTCTGGAGGTTTCGGTATTTATATAAGAAGCATCTTCATTTTTAACCACGAAGAACACGATGTTTTTTCACGAAGGACACTAAGAGATCGTTTAGTGGCCTTTGCTTTTAAAATCTATTCCTCCATATCCATTCTTTAATCTCTTAATTCCATCTTTTAACCTTGTTACATTAAAATTCAATAGTAATCCAAGTTTATAATTCCCCAATTTCATATACGTAAGAGTCTGCGCTAAATGAATATCATTTATAGCTTCAACACTTTTCAGTTCTATGACTACCTTTTTATTTACTAAGATGTCTATTCTGTAACCACAATCGAGTCTTACTTCCTCAAAAACCAGAGGCATTGCTTTTTCCTTCTCTGGAGATAAACCAGCTTGATTTAATCTATAAAATAAACACTCTTTATAGGTGCTTTCTAAAAGCCCAGGACCAAGAAGCTTGTGTACTTCTATTGCTTGTCCAATTACCTTGTTTACAATTTCTTCTTCATTCATAATAAAACAAAACTACATTCAGAAAATAACTTTCCTTGCTATAATTCGTAGCATTTCTCCTATTTCCTTGACTTTCATCGTGTTCTTCGTGAAAAAGCTTCGTGTTCTTCGTGGTTAAAATAGAAGCTTTATGGAATCCTTCTATCTCCTGCATCTCAATATAAAACTATTG
>CAYYUS010000381.1:0-3672 GCA_964474925.1 uncultured Akkermansia sp.
CCTGCGGCAAAACCCTCTGATTCCGCCACCGCCACAAATATCTGCATTTCGCTAAACCGATCCATTAAGCATTCCAGATTTGTAAATAATCTATTGTCTTTTTCAAGTATTCCCGATGGGTTACACCTTTGGCAAGATAAAAAATTACAAGCGTATATAAAGAACGAACGCGCGCGCCTTATTGCTAAATTAATGGCCGAAAAACAAAAAGGCGGAGCGGTTACCAAATTTAAAAGTAAACGTCGTGGTTTGTACCATTGCGAAACATTAGAAGGGGTTAGTGAGGAGGAAACCGGTGTAAGATAATTTACACAAAAAAGAAAATGATGAATAAATCAAACTATATTCTTTTACTTTTTGTAGCGTTAAGTGTTAGTTCACTTGCTCAGAAGAAAAACAAATTCGCATTGATCAATGCTACAGCGCATGTAGGAAATGGAACAGTGATCGATAAAGCCATTATTGTTATAAATAACGATAAGATAGAAATGTGCATGTCGGTTGTTGGATTTAAGCCTGACTATAAATCCTATGATACAGTAATTGATCTGGAAGGAAAGCATATTTATCCTGCATTAATTAATGCAAATAATGTGCTAGGCTTGCATGATGCGTTTAGCGTAAGGGCAACGCGCGATCTTCAGGATGTTGGTTATATCAATCCTCATGTTCGTACGTTAATTGCCTACAATACCGATAATAAAATTGTACCTACTATTAAAACCAATGGTATTTTATACACGCAAGTAACTCCTCGCGGAGGAATGATCTGCGGTCAATCAAGTATTATGGCTTTAGAAGGGTGGAATTGGGAAGATGCCGAATTTAAAGCAGATGATGGTGTGCATATGAATTTTCCGCAGTACGTTACTCGTTCTGAAGATGACAAAGAAGATAAAGGCTTGAAGAATTACAATGATCAATTAAATACGCTTAACGCATTTATGAAAGATGCTTGGGCATATTACTCAAGCGGAAAGGCCGACGAAAAGAATCTACGTTTTGAAGCTATGCGCGGCGTATTTAGCGGTGATAAACGTTTATATGTACATACAGATAAAGCGAAAGATATATTAATGGCTATTAATTTTTGCAAGACCTACTCTATTAAAAATTCGGTTTTAGTTGGTGTAAAGGAAGCTGCCAAAGTTTTAAAAGACATTAAGAGCAGTAATATTCCGGTAATGGTAGTTCGCGTACACGATCTTCCGGATAAAGCAGATGATGATATTGATGCGGTTTATAAATTGCCTGCCTTATTACAAAAAGAAGGGATCTTATTTTGTTTAAGTAGCGAAGGTGATACAGAAATGGAAGCTATGAATTGTCGTAACTTACCTTTTTTGGCAGGAAGTGCTGTAGCATATGGTCTTACTAAGGAAGAAGCCTTAATGAGCATTTCATTCAATACCGCCAAGATCATGGGCATTGACAAAAAGCTAGGAAGCTTGGAAGAAAATAAAACTGCCAGCTTTGTAATTAGTGAAGGTGATATTTTAGACATGAAAAGCAGCATCATTACCGGCGCTTATATTGCAGGTAAAGAAGTGAATTTAAAAAACCAACAAACCGAATTGTATTTGAAATATAAAACCAAATACGGTATAAAATAATTATTATGAGCGATCAAAAATTAGTAGTAGGCGTTTCGCAAGGAGATATAAATGGTATTGGACTAGAAGTGATCTTAAAAACATTTTTGGAACCGGGCATCAATGAAATTTGCACACCTGTATTATTCAGTTCGCAAAAAACAGTTTCCTATTATCGTAAGGTAATGGGTATTGAGGAATTTAATTTTCATCCTTTGCGCGACTTGAGTCAGATAAATAACAAAAAAGTAAATGTATTTATTTGCTACGAAGAAGAAGTGAATATTGAAATGGGCAAAGCCAGTGATGTTGGCGGAAAATACGCGGCTATCTCTTTAGAAAAAGCAACGGAAGCTCTCATGACCAATAAAATTGATGTGTTGGTTACAGCACCTATCAATAAACACACCATTAAAAATGAAGGTTTTAATTTTATTGGGCATACAGATTATTTAGCAAAAAAACTGAACGGAACTCCATTAATGGTTATGTGTACTAATTCAGGTTTGCGTGTAGCGTTAGCAACCGATCATGTACCATTAAAAGATGTTGCTGCAAAATTAACCGTTGATTCTATTGCCGAAAAAATAAACATGTTCTATACAAGCTTAGTTCGCGATTTTAATATTCGCAAACCACGCATTGCGGTTTTAGGATTAAATCCACACGCCAGCGATAATGGAACTATTGGTGATGAAGATCTTACTATTGTGAAACCGGGAATTGATAAAGCTCGCGGTGATCGCATGATATACGGACCTTACAGTGCCGATGGATTTTTTGGAAGTGCGAATTACAAACAATTTGATGGTATTTTGGCGATGTATCACGATCAGGGATTGATCCCTTTTAAAACATTAGCATTTAGCGAGGGTGTAAATTATACAGCTGGACTTTCACACGTGCGCACTTCGCCCGATCATGGCACCGCGTTTGAAATTGCCGGTAAAAATACTGCCAGCGAACAATCGTTTAAAAATGCTTTGTACATGGCTATGGATATTTACAAAAACCGAAAATTGCATTCAGAAGTAACAGCAAATCCATTACCACATAATACAATTAAAAAAGAGAGATAGGTTTTAGAACAAAAGAGAAATAAAAGACTTATTCCTCCATTTCAAACAATTCAAAAGGGATCTTCAGCATTGTTTGATATTCTTTTCCGGCTTCTAAAATATTTTCATCTTCTGCTTGGTATCCCCAACGGATCTTCACGGCACTTCCTCCTGCTACTCGAAGTCCTTCTAATTCTTTAAAAAAATCAAGAAGACATTTTGCCGAACTGGTATTAAAATACTCAAGTTCTATTGTAACTATCGTTGCTTCTTTAGGCTTACTCGAATATATCTTTAAAGCTTCTGTTAAGGGCTTATAAAACTCAACTGAATTCTCGGGAATAGAACGTCCTTTAATTTCTAAAGTTCCACCTAACAGATCAAAATTGATCGTAGGCGTTGTAGTGGTTCCGTCATTTTTATATCTTTCCATACTATCTATTATTAAACTCCATTAAAGGGATTTTGGTATACTAAATTACAAATATTTTAGCAAAAATTGAGCCAAATACCACTCCAGTCAAACTAAACCGAGTAAATAAGCAACATCAGTGAGTGAAGGTACATAAAAAACCGCAGGCAACACAAACACCCGCGGTTCCTCATCACTAAAACTGAATCTAAAATTTCAAACTTATACCTCCCATGCAATGCAAAGGTGCTGCCGGAGCAAGGTAATTATATGTATTTAATTGATTTCCGTAATAAAATCCATAGGTGTATCCGTTTGTTTCATAAACGGTATTAAAAATATTACTGAGTGTTAGCATTAAGCTCAATTCAGTTGAATTTTTGAATTTATACGTGTAGTTAAAACGAAGATCGTTATAATTATAAGGATTAATGCTTCGCTCTTTTTTAGCGGTATTATCTAAGAACTGACGGTCGACGTACTTATTTATTAAAGCGACCTCCAATCCTTTAACCGGTTTAAATGCTAGAACTAGAGATGAAATAGTGTTTGGAGAAAATGAAATATCTGTATTCTTATACGTGGCTAAGATCTGTCCGCCATTATCATA
>CAYYUS010000382.1:0-3664 GCA_964474925.1 uncultured Akkermansia sp.
ATTTTTATTGCATTGGTGCGTAAATCAGTTAAATCGCTGCCAAATAATTTTATGGCCACTTGCGCTCTTACACCGGATAATAAGTGATCCAACCTATGTGAAATCGGTTGCCCTATATTTACCGACACGCCTTGCAACACTTCTAATTCTTTTCTAATACTTGCTAATATTTCATCTCTGCTTCTTTTCGGTTTTTCTTTCAGCTCCACTTCAATTTCAGAATTACTAACAGGCTCAACGTGCTCGTCAAGTTCTGCCCGCCCGGTTCTTCTGCTTACAAATTCAACTTCAGGAACTTTAAGCATTAATTTTTCTGCCATTGTGCCAATTTTATTACTTTCTTCTAATGAAGTTCCTGCAGGAGTAGATAAATTGATAGTGAACGACCCTTCGTTAAAAGGCGGTAAAAACTCTGTACCAAAAAATGGAACAATACTAACTGAGGCAATGATTAAAAGAACAGCAACGCCAATAATTTGTTTTGGCCTGCTTAATCCGAAATGCAAAAGTTTAATGTCCTGTTTTTTTAACCAACGCACCATTGCGCTATCGTGTTCAACTTCCTTCTTCGGCTTTATCCCTAATAAATAACTACATAGGGCGGGAGTAACAGTTAGTGATACAATTAAAGATGCCACAATTGAAGTTATATAAGCAATTCCTAATGGTGCAAATATTTTTCCTTCGATTCCCTGCATTGAAAACAATGGAATAAATACTAGGACAACTATTATTGTTGCATACACAATAGAATTACGCACTTCACTACTGGCATCATAAACTACTTTTAAAATTGGTTTTGGTGTTGAGCTTTTCCAGTTTTCGTTTAAACGCCTATGCACATTTTCAACGTCCACAATAGCATCATCAACCAACTCGCCAATGGCAATAGCCAATCCTCCTAATGTTAATGTATTAATTGAGATTCCAAAGGCTTTAAAAATAATTGCAGTGGTAATTAAAGACAAAGGAATCGCTGTAAGAGTGATGATAGTGGTTCTGTAATTGAGAAGAAATAGAAACAAAATAATAATTACTAAAATAAATCCATCACGCAATGCTTCTTCAACATTTTTTAAAGAATTTACAATAAAATTTTTCTGCTGAAAAATATGAGGGTTTAATTTTACATCTTTTGGTAAAGTAGATTGCAATTCTTCCAAAGCTTTTTCTACTTCGTCGGTTAAATCTATAGTACTGGCTCCCGGTTGCTTTTCAACAGTTAATATAACAGATGGATTTCCATTGATACTTGCATCACCTCTCTTAATTGCACCACCAAACTTCACTTCTGCTACCTGAGACAATAATACAGGCAAACCGTCTTTATTACTTACAACTGTATTTTTTAAGTCATCTAAAGTATTAGCTCTGCCAACATTTCTTATAAGAACCTCGCTACCGTATAAATCGAAAAAGCCACCGGTTGTATTTTGGTTGGTTAACTGCATTGCATTATCAACATCATCAATACTTAAATTAAATTGTTTAAGCTTGGCACTTGAAATTAATACCTGATATTGTTTACGCTCTCCGCCGATTGGTATAACCTGTGAAATACCTTTTATGCTCATTAATCTTCTGCGTATTGTGAAATCAGCAAGAGTACGGAGTTCAGCCGGACTTGTTTTTGTTGCACTTACACCAACTAACATTATTTGTCCCATTACAGAACTTATTGGCCCCATTACTGGTGTTATTCCTTTTGGTAGCTGAACTGTTTGTAGTTTTTCGGCCACTAATTGCCTTGCTTTAAAGACATCTGTGTTCCAGTCAAATTCGACAAACACCATTCCAATACCTATTGCCGCGCTGCTTCTTACAACTTCAACGCCGGGCGCGCCATTTAAAGCTACTTCTACAGGAAGAGCAACCTGAGTTTCAATTTCTTCAGGAGCCATGCCGTTAGCTTCCAAAAATATAGTTACACGCGGGCGATTAAGATCCGGCAAAACATCTACAGGTAGGTGCGTAATTGTATAAACACCATATACCATGACTAAACAGGCAAATGCAATTACAAATAAGCGATTGTGTAGTGAAAATTTTATTAGTCTGTTTAGCATCGGGAGTTATTGTTTAATAAGCTTAAAATTTTCCGTTTTGTCCGCACACTGAACCCTTAAAATGTAGATACCCCCTTCTAAAACTCTTTCTATTTCTTGTTTATAGCTGGATTCTTTTGTAGTGTTTTTCTGAACCAATTTTCCATTAACATCAAACAATGAAATGGACTTTATTTGATTATTAAAAAATGGATTAAACTCAACATTATATGAGTTTGAAAATAATGTAGGAAAAACCTTTGTTGGATACAGATCGAGGCTTTTATTTTTGATGCCTGCGATGGAGGGTGAATTCATCTGTAAAATTCTTGTGTAAGTTGTATCTCCCGTTAAAGCTTCATCGTGGTTAGCAACCAGCATCGACATATAAATTTTAATTTTACCTTTATCTACAGATGGGGCCTTCCATTTATAAGTCCATGTTGTACTATCTTGTGAGTCAGCTCCACAAGGTGTATGACTTACGTATCTTCTACCTCCCAATGTATAAGTGCGCGTAATAGCTGCATTTATCAAACTAAAAGTGCCAACAGAAGTGTTTGTGCTATCCAATGAAGAGCAAACAAAGCCAAATTTATTATGCCCTGCTCGCCTTATGCGAATGTGAACTAAATAAATGCTATCAGGTTGATACTGTATAATATTATTTTCTACTTCGTAATGTAAATCTGGAATATTTGGATTTACAGGTGAGGAATGGCACCCGGAACAATTTGTTTCACCCGGTGCACCACTATGATCACCTACAAGTGGGCTGTCGCAAGGCGACTGCGGTCTGTAAGTTGCCGAAACAAGTATAAGCATTCCTGTTAGGCCAAATAGCATTAAGGATATTCTCTTTTTCATATTTTTGATTTCTAATTTATTTAACTACTATTTCACCTAACATTGAATTGTGATAATTACAAAAAAAAGCATAATTTCCTGTATCGCTAAAGGTGTATGAAAAGCTATCGCCAGGTTTCAGTTTACCAGAATAAAATTTGCTATTATATTCACTTGCGGTATGAGTTTTTGAATCTTTATTTATAAACGTTATTGTAGTTCCTTTAGAAATTTTTGTCTGGTAGGGTTCTACTATCTGATTATGTAACCAAATCTCATTATCCTTTCTTACACCATCATCATGTTTTTTACAGGATGTTAGCAATATTATGAGGAAGCATAAAATTAATTTTTCCATTTTTTTTGGTATTATAATTAATACTCAGGCTTCCAATTATTTTGGATTTCGAGTAATTCATCAAACAAAAAAAGGATTTCAGGCACTTGGTCATGCGAGTGAATTTCGATTTCGGCTTGATCATGTAAAATTTTAAATTTAAGATGGTTTACCCAATGAAAAATTGCAATCCTGAATAAATTTTGTACATAGTTCCGAATTTGATTATCATTTATTGAATTTCCAACATACCCTTTGTTCGGTTGAAATCCTTCAAATTGCAAAACGTATTCCGGGTTAGAAGCGTAATCTAAAATTTGATGTTGCTGAAGTAAATAGAATATCCCATCTGTTTTAAGAACAAGAATATTTCTTATACTATCGTTACCGTTTAATAATAAATTCATGAGCTGATTTTCATCAGGCGGAGAAGGAT
>CAYYUS010000383.1:0-3655 GCA_964474925.1 uncultured Akkermansia sp.
CTCGACCGGTATCACCGGAAAATTAAGCTCCTTGAGCAAGAGTGTGTTTTTCTCAACAGCTAACCTGTTGTTCATTTTACCCGCACGCCCGGTATTCTATATCCGACGTTGATTCAGTATTTTTTCTGGTCTAACAATTAATTCTGCTGGTCAGCAGGGTTGATCTTCTTTATTTTTTCATTCAAATCAATTTTTGACATGCAACATTTTAGTGTGCAAGTTGCCAATGAGCAACATTTGCACTATGCAGACATTATCTGCAACGAAATGGAGTTATCGGCAAAAGCCAGAGGAACCGGCATAGCCAAACGAACTCCAGAATATATCCGGCAAAAAATGCTGGAAGGAAAAGCAGTAATTGCCCTTACAAAACAAGGCAACTGGGCAGGCTTTTGCTATATCGAAACATGGAGCCATGGCAATTACGTGGCTAACTCAGGCTTGATCGTTTCTCCATCATTTAGAAAAAGTGGATTAGCCACCGAGATCAAGAAAAAGATATTTGAACTCTCGAAAAGCAAATACCCTGATGCGAAGATCTTTGGTTTAACCACAGGTTTAGCAGTTATGAAGATCAATTCGGAATTGGGATACGAACCCGTAACCTACTCTGAGCTCACGCAAGACGAAGCTTTTTGGAAAGGTTGCCAAAGTTGCATCAATCATGAGATATTAATGAGTAAAGACAGAAAGAATTGTTTATGCACAGCCATGCTTTACGATCCGGTTGAAAAAGACAAACCAAAGTGGTTCAATTTCGCCGACAAGAAAAAAATAATGGAACGCTTAATAAGAATTAAGCAAAGCGTATTTATAAAAAAGATAAAACTAAAATTACAAACCTTATTATTTTAAAATGGAAAACAAAAATGTGATACTTGCATTTAGCGGTGGATTAGACACCAGCTTTTGCGCGCTCTACTTAAAAAACGAACTCGGTCTAACCGTTCATGCAGTTACAGTTGATACAGGCGGACTAACCGACAAAGACAAAGTTCAACTCGAAAAACATGCCTATGCATTAGGTGTTGCTTCATTTAAAATTGTGGATGCAAAAACATCTTACTATCAAAAAGTGATCAAATACTTGGTGTTTGGAAATATTTTAAAGAACAATACGTATCCTCTTTCTGTAAGCGCCGAAAGGATCATACAAGCGCTCACCATTGCCGAAGAAGCAAAATTGTTTGGCGCAGCAGCCATTGCACATGGAAGCACAGGCGCCGGAAACGATCAAGTGAGGTTTGATATGGCTTTTCATATTTTATTACCTAATGTGAAAATAATTACTCCGATCAGAGATCTGAAACTATCAAGACAAGAGGAAATTGATTATTTGAAAAAGAATGGCATTGAAATGAATTTCGAAAAGGCTATTTACAGCATCAATAAAGGAATATGGGGAACTTCTGTAGGAGGAAAAGAAACGCTTACCTCTCACCTACCCTTGCCGGATCAAGCCTGGCCAACTCCAATTTCAAAAACCGGCGCAGAGAAATTAAAACTAGGTTTTGTAAAAGGCGAATTAAAAAGTATTAACGATACCTATTTTGAAGATCCTGTAGATGCTATTGAAGAACTGGCAACAATTGCTTCTCCGTTCGGAATCGGAAGAGATATTCACGTTGGCGATACCATTATTGGAATTAAGGGAAGGGTTGGATTTGAAGCCGCTGCAAGCATCCTTACCATTAAAGCGCATCATGCTTTAGAAAAACATGTATTAACCAAATGGCAATTGTATTGGAAAGATCAATTAGGGCTTTGGTATGGCAACTGGATGCACGAAGGTCAGTATTTAGACCCAAGCATAAGAGATATGGAAGCTTTTTTTGAAAGTACTCAACAAATGGTAAATGGGGACGTATTTGTAACTCTTCTTCCTTACAGATTTAATATCGATGGCATTTCTTCTCCTCATGATCTAATGAATGACAAATTTGGGTCGTACGGTGAAATGAATAGAGCGTTTACCGGCGATGATGTAAAAGGCTTTACCAAAATTTTTGGAAATCAAACAGCCATTTATCATCAGGTAAATAATTTGCAAAACACTTTAATGCCCATTGAAAATGATTAAGGCGGGAATAATTGGTGGCGCAGGTTATACGGGCGGCGAAACATTGCGGTTATTGCTTCATCACCCTGAAGTTGAAATTGCTTTTGTTCAAAGCGAGAGTCAGGCCGGAAAAAAAGTGTACGACACACACCACGATTGCTTTGGGGCAACTGAACTCGTTTTTCAAAAAGAAGTTTCAGAGGCCGATGTGATTTTTCTTTGCAAAGGACATGGTGAATCTAAAAAGTTTTTGGAAAGCAATAAGATCAATGAAAAAACAAAGATCATTGACCTAAGCACCGACTTTAGACATAAAAATAATTCTTCGTTCAATGGTTTAGAATTTGTGTATGGTTTACCTGAACTAAACAAAGAAAAGATCAAAAAAGCCAATGCTATTGCAAATCCCGGTTGTTTTGCAACCTGTATTCAATTAGCGCTTTTGCCATTGGCTCAAAACAAAAGATTGGATTCAAACATACACGTAACAGCTACAACGGGCTCCACGGGTGCGGGACAAAGTTTAAGTGAGACCAGTCATTTTTCGTGGAGAAGCAATAACCAAAGTGCTTATAAAGTTTTAGAACATCAACACGAAAAAGAAATACTAGAATCTGTAACCCAATTACAAAGTTCGTTTGATAAACAATTATTGTTTGTGCCACAAAGAGGTGCTTTTACAAGAGGAATTTATGCTGTAATACACATCAAAGGTAAATTTGATATGGACGAAATAAAATTCATTTACAAGCAATTCTACAAAACGCAAGCTTTTGTTCATTTGGCACCATTTGATATAGATGCAAAACAAGTAGTGAACACAAATAATTGCTTTTTGAACATCCATTATCAAAAAGATCATTTAGTAATTATTTCGGCTATTGATAATATGATCAAAGGTGCAGCCGGACAAGCCGTTCAAAACATGAATTTAATGTTTGGCCTAAATGAAACAACAGGATTAAATTTAAAACCATCAACGTATTAAACAAAATGAAAACATTCAACGTATATCCATTAATGCCAATAACCCCTGTAAAAGCCCAAGGCTCTTATTTATGGGATCAACACAACAAAAAATACTTAGATCTTTATGGAGGTCATGCTGTTATTTCTATTGGCCACAGTCATCCACACTATGTACAAAAAATAACCGATCAATTAAACAACATCGCTTTCTCCTCCAACTCAGTCCAAAATCCTTTCCAGGAAGAACATGCGTTCAAGCTTGGTGAATTGAGCGGATACACTAACTACAGCTTGTTCTTGTCGAACTCGGGAGCAGAAGCCAATGAAAATGCCTTGAAGCTTGCTTCCTTTCATAACGGCAGAAAAAAAATAATAGCATTCGAGAAAAGTTTTCATGGAAGAACTTCGTTGGCAGTTGCAGCAACAAATGATACAAGTATTCAAGCAAAAGTTAACGAACATGAAGTGATCTTTCTTCCTTTGAACGACAGTCAAAAATTCCTTGAAACCATTAACGATAGCATTTGCGCCGTTATTATTGAAGGAATTCAAGGTGTTGGCGGGATAAATGTTCCAAGCATCGAGTTCCTGAATCTTCTTAGAAAAAAATGTCATGAGCACGGCGTT
>CAYYUS010000384.1:0-3654 GCA_964474925.1 uncultured Akkermansia sp.
TGTGATCGCAGAAAAGGATCACCATCATTTTATGATTGAATGTAAATATCATAACCAACCCGGAACGATAAGCGATGTGAAAATTCCATTATATATACAGGCTCGTTTTAAAGATGTGGAAGCAGCATGGATTCAGCTTCCCGGTCATGGTTCTAAATTTCACCAGGGATGGGTAGTAACAAATACTCGCTTTTCAAGTGATGCGATCCAGTATGGAGCCTGTGCTGGCCTTCACCTGCTGGGATGGGATTTCCCTAAAAAAGAAAGTTTAAAAGAACAGATTGATACTTTGGGACTATATCCTGTTACCTGCCTTACCACACTTACAAAAATTGAAAAACAACAATTATTGGAAAATAATGTAGTGCTGTGCAAAGAAATTTGTGATAACGAAAATCATTTAAACACTATTGGAGTAAAAATTTCACGGACTAAATCAATACTCGAAGAAGCTCATCAGCTTTGTAATCAATTAATAAACAATGGGAAACATTAAACTAAATATTATTCCATATTCTGCTGACCCCGATGCAGTTTTAAAAGCATTACAGTCTGATGGTACAACTGGATTGTCATTATCTGAAGCGCAAAAACGTTTTAAGGAGTATGGTGCAAATAAAATAGAGACGAAAAAAAGCAAGAGTTTATTGCTTATTTTCTTTAGCCAATTTAAAAGCCCTATTGTATGGCTGCTTGTTTTTGCAGCAGGATTATCTTTTTATTTTGGCGAGTTGTTAGATGCCATCGCCATTCTTATTGTAGTACTAATCAATGCACTTATAGGTTTTTACATGGAGTATCAAGCAGAACGCTCTATGAATGCCTTGAAGAAATTATCTGCTGTTCCTGCAAAAGTACAGCGTGATGGAAAGTTAGAAGAAATAAATGCCGAAGATATTGTTCCGGGTGATATAATTTATATTGAGGCCGGTGACATGATTCCTGCTGATGGAAGGATTTTTAAAGCCTCCCAAGTACAAATTGATGAATCGGCGCTAACAGGAGAATCGCTTCCTGTAGAAAAACAAACTGAAAAATTACAAGAAGATACAACCCTTGCTGAACGAAATAACATGTCATACAAAGGCACGTATTCAACAAAAGGGAATGGGTACATGGTGGTAACAACCACAGGAATGAATACTGAACTTGGTAATATTGCCCGAATGGTTCAATCGGCAGATCAAGCTGCTACCCCCTTAGAGAAAAAATTAGAGAGTTTTAGTAAAAAACTTATTTGGATTACCGTAGGGTTGGTAGTAATAATTTTTGCAGCCGGGCTTTTGAATGGACATAAATTTATTGAAATGCTTGAGACATCCATCGCACTTGCTGTTGCGGCAATACCGGAAGGTTTGCCTATTGTTGCTACAATGGCATTGGCACAAGGGATGATGAAAATGGCAAAATACAATGTACTCGTAAAAAAACTTTCGGCCGTTGAAACGCTTGGTGGAACAAATGTAATATGTACAGATAAAACTGGAACGCTCACTCAAAATAAAATAGAAGTAAATAAAATAGTTACGCCTGCCGATAATGCTGAAGCATTGGAAATTATCAACCGCATTGCTGTTTTATGTAATACAGCAGAATTGCAAAATAATAAGGATACAGTTAAAGAAATTGGTGATCCGCTTGAAACCGGGTTACTCAAATTTGCAGAAAAGAATTCTATAAATATTCAAGACTATAGAACTAAGTATCCAAAATTAAAAGAAGAACCATTTTCTTCAGAAACAAAAATAATGGCTACGCTGCATCAAGATCAAAGCAATAGTACCACCTATGCAAAAGGAGCCTCCGAAGAGTTACTAGTGCGCTGTACTCGTATTTTAGAAAAAGATGGTATTAAAGAATTAAATGATGAAAGCAGAAACCTTTGGCTAAAAAAAGCCGAGGAACTTGCTATTTCAGGATTAAGAGTGATTGCGGGGGCATACAATCCTAAGGCATCTGCTGATGGAGATTTGGCGGTTAATCTTGTTTTTGTAGGACTATTTGGAATGATTGATCCGCCAAGAGAAGAAGTGTTTGAAGCCATTAAGGAATGTAAAACAGCAGGAATAAAAGTAATTATGATCACAGGAGATCATCCTGCAACAGCTAAAAATATTGCGGTTAAGCTTGGCATTGCTGACAACGATAATTTTAAAGCAATGATAGGTAAAGAAATGAAAGAGTACGAACATTTAACTGCGGATGAAAAAGTAAATTGGACGGATACACAAGTGTTTGCAAGAGTTAGCCCAAAACAAAAATTGGATCTTGTGGCGGTACTGCAAGAAGGAAAAAACATTGTTGGAATGACGGGAGACGGTGTAAATGATGCCCCTGCTTTAAAGAAAGCTGATATAGGCATTGCAATGGGTTTAAGAGGTACGCAGGTTTCTCAGGAGGTAGCTGACATGATATTAAAAGACGATTCATTTTCATCAATTGTAATTGCCATTAAACAAGGGCGTGTTATTTTCGAAAACATACGCAAGTTTGTTATCTTTTTACTCTCATGTAATTTGAGTGAGTTATTGGTAATTGCAACAGCTTCTGTTTTTAATCTTCATTTTCAATTATTCGCCCTTCAGATACTTTTTATCAATATAATCACGGATGTATTACCTGCTCTTGCATTAGGAGTTACTGAAGGAAGTAATGAAATAATGCAGAGGCCACCAAGGAACATGAATGAACCTATCATTGACAAAAAGAGGTGGATAGCTATTTTCTTTTATTCAATTATCATTGGAGCAGTTAGTGTCGGAGCAGTATTTTTTAGTCATTTAACAGTTCATAAAACTGAAACATGGAACCCGGAATTGTGCAACAATATTTTATTTTTTACGCTCATATTTTCACAGCTACTTCATGTGTTAAATATGGGAAATGGTACATCATTCTTTAAGTCAGAAGTGTTCAGGAATAAATATGTATGGGGAGCAATTGCACTTTCAGTAATCATTTTATTGATTTTCTATGCAATTGAACCAATAAGAAAGGTGTTATCAATTTACGAGATGTCAGTATATGACTGGCTTATTTCTATTGGTGCGAGTATCATTTCTTTAATACTAATTCAGATTGGTAAAAGATTAAAAATCGCGCAGCAATAAAATTTAAATAACGTGAAAACAATTTTGACAATTTTAGTGGTATCAATTTTTGCAAGCCCTGCTTTATGTTTGCAAGATACATTAAACAATTCAGTAAAAACCGACACCTTGCAAAAGAGAAAAATCAGGCATTACGAAAGAGAGATGATTATTAAAGGATCACAAGAAGAGGTGTTTGCTTTTATGGATGATATAAGAAATACAGGCAAACACATGACAGAGAGCAGTGGTGCAATGGCCGGTAGTAAATTGAAGATCGAATGGTTATCAGATTACAAGATGGGGTTAGGCACTAAATATAGATGGACAGGAAAAGTTGTGGGAATGAAAATGGACTTTACAGTTGAAGTAAGCAAATGGATTGAAGGAAAGGAAAAGGTATGGGGAACTGTTGGAGATGCGAAAATGATAGTAATTGATTGGTTTGAAATGGATCTGATAATGACCCCTGAAAAGGATGGGAAATCCAATGCTAAACTTGGCATTAATTATACTAAACACAAGGGACTTTGGGGTTTCCTATTTGGTAAATGGTATTCCAAAT
>CAYYUS010000385.1:0-3652 GCA_964474925.1 uncultured Akkermansia sp.
AATTCGGCCAGTATTTCTGGGTCCTCAAAAATTTCATCTTTCGTTTGGGCATTAGAACTTACACTTAAGAATAACGCTAAAATAAATGCTGCTTTTTTCATGTGATTTAATTATTAATTGATTTGCCTCACAAATATCCAAAACAAAACCCCACCTGAGGGTGGGGTTTTATAAATGGCAAGCATTTAATTATAACTGGATGATAAAATGGCTTTATATACCGCTTGTTCCACTCAAAATAGTAAAATTGATATTCTCAGGGTGTTCTTCGGGCTTTACAGTAATAACAGGGATCTTACTTAAATGAATAACCTGTTGCGCGTATGGTCCTAAAAAGAATCCGCTTAACTCAGCATCCTGATCGCTCATGATCACTAAAAGATCTGCGCCAATTTTTTCTGAATATTGAACTGTGGCTGTAGCGCGATTCTTTAATCCTGATAAAACATCAGAAGTATACATCACACCTTTTTCTTTGGCTAATTTTTCGATCTGATGTAAGATCAATTCCATTTGAGGTTTATGACTTTCATCTTCCGGCCCTAATAAAGCAACGGCATATAAATGCGCGCTAAATTGTTTTGCCATCTCAATTGCATACACTACTTTTTGACGAGAGTGAACGCTGTTATCAATAGGAATAACTATTTTATTGTAACCTTTATGGCTAGAGCCTTTGCTCATGGTCATAACTTGGCAATTTGCTTTTGTTATAACGCGCAAAGCATTACTCCCTATAACCAACTCTTCCATTGGAGCATAGCCATGCGTTCCCATTACAACTAAAGAGGCGTCAATTTCTTTTATGGTATCAACAACTTCTGCTGCCGGAACACCTGTTTTTATAATGCATTCTACATTCACGCCAAATTCAGAACGCACATCATTGGCAAGTTCATTCAATTTGTTTTCAACTTTCTTTTCAAATTCCATTGGATCATTTAATTGCAATACCGGCAAAAATAAATTCTGACGCGTATAATTTGAATTGATCACGTGCAATAAACACACATCACCTTTTGTAAATTGAGCAACAAATGCGCCATGCTGTATGGCCAATAAAGATGTTTCACTAAAATCAATTGGAATAAGGATCTTTGATGACTTAAAATGGATCATAGTAATTTGGTTTTATACAACCAAAGTTATAGGTATTTTCTAAAAAAGCAAGTGTTTTAACCCTATTTTAAGGTAAGAAGAACCACATTCTCAACATGAGCGGTTTGAGGGAACATATCCACCGGTTGTATCCTTTCGATCTTATACAAATGCTCCATGAGAGCCAGATCGCGGGCTTGCGTACTTGGATTGCAACTTACGTACACAATTCGGCTTGGTTTTAAATTCAACATTACCGTTATTACCTCCGGACTCATTCCTGCACGCGGAGGATCGGTAATAATTACATCCGGATTTCCATGGGTATTTACAAATTCGTAAGTAAAGATATCTTTCATATCTCCGGCAGCAAAAAATGTATTTTTAATTCCATTATTCTCCGAATTTTTAAAAGCATCTTTTACAGCAGCCTCAACATATTCAATACCGGTTACTTTTTTACAATCACGCGCAATAAAATTTGCAATAGTTCCGGTGCCTGTATAAAGATCGTACACAACATCCGTTTCTTTTAACTGAGCAAATTCTCTTGCAACCTTATAAAGTTCGTATGCTTGCTCCGAATTTGTTTGATAAAAAGATTTAGCACTGATATTGAATTTTAAACCTTCCATTTCTTCTGTGATATGATCTTTACCTGAAAACGTTTTTATATCAAGATCTTGAATTGTATCATTTCCTTTAGGATTATGAGCATATTGCAAAGATGTGATCTGAGGAAATTTCTCTTTCAAGTGCGAACATAAGGCTTTCATATCTTCTTCATTATTCTCAAACATACTTATCACCACCATTACTTCTTTAGTTGAAGTAGTACGAATGATCACAGTTCTTAAAAACCCGGCTTTGCTACGAATATCAAAAAAGGTAAAATTATTTTTCAAAGCATACTCTCTTATGGCCAAACGAATAGAATTACTTGGTTCTGCTTGTAAATAACAATTATTGATATCAAGGATCTTATCAAACAAACCTGGAATATGAAATCCTAAAGCATTTTTGTTTGGCACTTCAATTCCATTCTTTATTTCCTCATTGGTGAGCCATTTTTTATTTGAAAAAGAGAACTCTAATTTATTGCGATAAAAATATGGCTCTTTATTGGCAAGAATTGGTGTTACTTCGCCGTAAGTTAATTTACCAATGCGCGTAAATGCATCCGTAACGTATTTCTGTTTGTAATATAATTGTGTTGCGTACGATAAACTCTGCCATTTACAACCACCACAGGTTCCAAAATGTTCGCATTTAGGTTCTGTTCTGTCTTTAGATGGCGTAACTATTTTAGTCACTTTTGCTTCTGCATAGCTGTTCTTTTTGCGATGCACCATTACGTCCACCACATCGCCCGGAACTGCGCCTTCTATAAAAACCACTAAATTTTCGTGTTTAGCAATAGCCTTTCCTTCAGTAGAAGTATCTACTATCTCAAGTCCCTGTAATTCAAAGTTCTTTTTGATCTTGCTCATTTTACCAGATGCGCAAAGTTAAGTATCTTTGGCACATGGCTAGGTACTTTCTTAAACTTTCTTATAACGGCACCGATTTTAATGGCTGGCAGGTTCAGGATAATACCCCAAATACCGTTCAGCAAACGGTTCAGGAAAAAATAAGCCTTTTACTTAAAGAAAACATTGAATTGGTGGGCTGCGGCCGAACCGACGCAGGCGTTCATGCCAAAAATTACATAGCCCATTTTGATAGTAGCGCAAAGGATCTTATAAGCAATAAAGCGCACTGGATCTATAAATTCAATACCATCATGCCTCCCGAAATTTCTATACAGGATATTATGGAAGTTGACGAAAAAGCGCATGCCCGCTTTGATGCTTTATCACGCACGTACTATTACTTTTTGCATCAACAAAAAAATCCGTTCATCGATCGCTTTAGTTATTATGTATACGGAGATCTTGATTTTGAATTAATGAATAAAGCAGCGCAGGTTTTAATGGACTATAAAGATTTTACAAGCTTTAGTAAATTAAATACGCAAACAAAAACAAACAATTGCAAGATCACCAAAGCCATTTGGCAAAAGGTGGGCGATGGCGAATGGCGATTTACCATCAGAGCCGATCGTTTTTTAAGAGGGATGGTTCGTGCCATTGTTGGAACCTTATTGCAAGTAGGAAAAAACAAAATTACCATAGAAGAATTTAAAAAGATAATTGAGGCTAAAGACAGAAGTAAAGCAGGAAATAATGTACCTGCCAATGCTTTGTTCTTAGTTGCTATTGAATACCCGAAAGATCAGCAGAGTGAGTGAGAAAAAAGAAAATAAACTAAGCGTAGGTCTCATTAAACGGATCTTGAGTTATTCGAAACCTTATAAAGTTCGTTTTGCGCTTTCTATATTCCTTACTTTATCGTTGTCAGTACTTGCTATTATTCGTCCGCTTTTAGTAAGTAACGCTTTAACTACCGATGTATCCGAAAACAAAAGCATTCAAGATCTTAATACTTCATGCTTGATCATCTTAGGATTTATATTCTTTGAAGCTATTCTTCAATTTGTGAATATTAGCACAAC
>CAYYUS010000386.1:0-3634 GCA_964474925.1 uncultured Akkermansia sp.
AGATAATTTTTTTGTATCGAAATGCAAGTAGCTGTTGTTGAAATCGGGCAGGCCCACAATTGTAAGATCTCCAATGAATTCGGTGTTTGCTTTTAGTTTTAATCTAAAATCCATTAAGCTTAAGTCAGCAACCGAGCCTTTTATTTTCCCTGACAGTTTAACGGTATCATTCAATCCTGCAAGTTCTTCTGTGAATGATGCCACATCTTTTAAATGCACTTTTGATTTTGGTTTTAAAAGCACATCCATATCAACCTTATTTAAAAAATCACTGTACGCTTCCCAATTATCATGTTTAAATCTTACATGCCCTCTTATTACAGTTCCCGGAGTTACAATATCCAAATGATCAATATAAACTCCTTTTTCGCTTATTTTTAAATTGCTCGATAGGTTAGTGAGTACAAATCCGCTTTGCTCGGTAAATCGCAAGTTAGATAGCGCAACAAGTATAGTGTCTTTTTGAAATTGGATCTGCGAGAATTTTCCGGAGACATTGTTCGCTCTTAGATCATCAAAATTAATTGCCTCAGTGGTCTTTGTGTCTTTATTATAATTCTTGAACATAAAATTCACATTGTCGAGAGTTATATCATTGAATCTTACATCCCAAGGAACAGAACTTGTGTCTTTTTCTTTTTCGCCCGTATCAAAATAATTTACAATGAATTGAAAGTTCATCATACTATCATTTTTTGGAATAGATAATTTCGCAGTTGTGTTTGATAGTGTTACATTTTTAATATTTATTTTTTGATCAGAGAAATTGAATGAGTTCAATTCAACAAATATTCTTCCACCACTAATGAGCGTATCTTTATTCAGATCTTCCATGTAAACACCTTTCAATTCGGCAGTTTTAAAGAAATGAAGTTCAACCGCATCAATTTTTACAACCGCTTTTAGTTCATCTTCCAAATAATGCGATGCTTTTTGTGCCAACCAGGTTTGAAACGAAGGGCTTTGTACCAAGAAGAATAGGGTGGTAACAAGCACCACCACAACTATTGTGAGCCACATAAGGCTTTTTAGTATTATTCTTGTAACTTTACGCATTGGTATGACCCACTAATTTACGGAAAATTAGCGCCCTGAAAACCGAAAAAATGCAAAATAGTAACAGCATCATATTAGCAATTGAAAGTAGCTGCGATGATACGTCTTGTGCGGTGTTGAAGGGTAATGTTGTTTTAAGTAATTTCACTGCAAATCAAAAAATTCACGAGCAATATGGTGGTGTAGTACCCGAATTGGCCAGTCGCGATCACCAAAAGAACATTGTACCCGTTGTTCACGAAGCGCTAAGAAAAGCGAATGTTACTTTATTACAAATAAATGCAATTGCTGTAACGCGTGGCCCAGGTTTAATGGGAAGTTTGTTGGTTGGGTTGAATTTCGCAAAATCACTCTCGCTTTCACTCAACATTCCTCTTATTGAAGTAGATCATATGCAAGCGCATGTATTAGCGCATTTTATTGTGGATTCTGAACAAAAGATCCCTCCTTTTCCTTTTGTATGTTTAACCGTAAGCGGAGGACATACCCAATTAATAAAAGTAACCGATCATTTAAAGTTTGAATTGCTAGGCCAAACAATTGATGATGCTGTTGGAGAAGCATTTGATAAAGCGGCGAAGGTGATCGGTTTGCCTTATCCGGGTGGACCAATGGTAGATAAATTTGCACAAAACGGAGACGTACATCGGTTTAAATTCGCTGATACAAAAATGCAAGCGTATGATTTTAGTTTTAGCGGTATAAAAACGTCTTTCTTATATTTTATCCAAAAAGAAACTGCAAAGGACACAGATTTTGTAAAAAATAACATGAACGATATTTGTGCATCCTATCAATATCATTTGATCCAAATACTCCTCAAAAAAAGTAAATTGGTATTAGATGAAACAGGGATCAAACATTTTGCTATTTCGGGAGGTGTTTCGGCAAATTCGGAGCTAAGAAAGCAGGTAAAAGCGCTTGAACAACATGGAATTGAAACCTATATTCCTAAATTTGAGTATTGTACCGATAATGCCGCAATGATAGGTATAGTGGGCTTTTACAAGCTTTTGAGGCAAGAATTTTCCTCCCTAGGAATCTCACCTTTAACGCGCCAGGTATTTTAAGGATCAAACTTAATTTCGTACTTTTGCGCCCTTATGATCTCGGTAAACTCAGTAACTGTAGCCTTTGGTGGCTTTAATTTATTTGATAATATTTCTTTTTTGATCAATTCAAAAGACAGGATCGGTCTTGCCGGAAAAAATGGTGCTGGTAAAAGTACCATGCTTAAGCTCATCGCCGGCGAAGAAAATCCAACCAAAGGAGATATTTCAACGCCACGTGATATAACCATTGGGTATTTGCCTCAGGATATGATCCATCAACATGGAAGAACTGTATTTGAGGAAACCGAAACAGCTTTTGCTGAGATACAAAAACTCGAAATAAAATTAGAGAACATCAATCACCAATTAGAAACACGTACCGATTACGAAAGTGAATCTTACATGCGCTTAATTGAGGAACAAACAGATATTTATACTCGCCTTGATATGATAGGCGCCGGAAGCAAAAATGAAGAGATAGAGAAAATATTGAAAGGGCTTGGATTTGCGCGTAAAGATTTCGACAGACAAACTGCTGAGTTTAGTGGAGGATGGCGTATGCGTATTGAATTAGCCAAGATCCTTTTACAAAAACCACACATTTTATTACTGGATGAGCCTACCAATCACTTGGATATTGAAGCTATTATTTGGCTGGAAGAGTTCATGGAAACGTTTTCAGGCGCAGTGATGCTGATAAGCCACGATAAAACATTTTTAGATAATGTTACGCAACGAACTATTGAGATCGTAAATGGAAAAACGTACGACTATAAAACAAATTATTCGCGCTATCTTGAGTTAAGACAAGAGCGCATTGAGCAACAAGAGAATGCTGCTAAGAATCAACAAAAGATCATCAATCAAACTGAGGTATTAATAGATAAGTACAGAGCAAAAGCAAGTAAGGCTTCGTTCGCACAATCCTTGATCAAAAAATTAGATCGTATGGAAAAGGTGGAGGTAGATGATCTGGATACATCGGTGATGCGTTTTCGTTTTCCTCAACCCGCGCATAGTGGTAAAATTGTTTTAACAGTAGAAGATGCCGGAAAGAAATATGGAGATAAACGCATTTTTTCTGACGCTCGATTTATCATTACCAAAGGAGAGAAAATTGGATTGGTTGGAAGGAATGGAGAAGGAAAAAGTACGATGATGAAAATGATCGCTAAAAAAATAGAACATGAGGGTACTGTTCAGTTAGGACATAGTGTACTACCGGGATATTTTGAGCAAGATCAGGAAGAGAAACTCGATCCAAAGAAAACTGTGTTTGAGACCATTGATGAATTGGCAGTTGGTGAAGTACGTAAGCAAGTAAGAGGATTATTAGGTTCATTTTTATTTGGCGGAGAAGACATTGATAAAAAAGTTCAGGTATTAAGTGGAGGAGAGCGTGGTCGTTTAGCTTTGTGTAAATTATTGCTTGAGCCATACAATTTATTATTGATGGATGAGCCCACAAATCACTTGGATATTAGAAGTAAGGAAGTATTAAAATCCGCGATTCAAGATTACGAAGG
>CAYYUS010000387.1:0-3627 GCA_964474925.1 uncultured Akkermansia sp.
CTTATCGTTCTCAAAGGCTGTATTCATAGTGGTTTTAGCATCAAATTGCAGATGATTTGGCTTTTCGCTTACCGAATATTTACTCTCTCCATGCGAAGAAAGAATTCCTGCGCCATAGATCTTCAATTCATTTTCACTTTTGATCAAACCAAATTCGATGGTGAACCAATAGATCCTACCAAGCATTTGAACTATCTGAGGATCATTTTTATGCTTCACGCCTAGTTTTCCAAAAGTTTCAAAGAATGCACTGAACTTTGGATCTATCAATAGCGGAACGTGTCCAAATACATCGTGAAACATGTCGGGCTCAGGTAAGTAATCCAATTCGTTCAGTTTTCGCAACCATGTAGTGGCCGGAAAACGTTTTTGCGAAAGCAATTCAAAAAAATCCGATTCACTAATAATGCCTTCAACAACTTCTAGGTGCCATCCTGAAGCATTATTCAAGATCGCATTCGTTTCTTTAAAATCAGGGATCTTTAAAGAAGTAAAGCCAATGTTATTCAAAGCCTCAAGATACTCGGGTGTAGCAAGGGTTTGAAGCAATTCCAATTGACGTTCGAACAGTAGTTTCCATACTGTTTGGTCTTCATTTGTGTAGTTTTTGTAAACCTGTGTTAGGTTTTGTTTTAATTGGTACGTTTTCATAGTTGTGATTTTTGTAAAATAAAAAACCCGGCTTAAAACCGGGCGTATGATGTTTTGAAAAATTGAATATTATCAATAAAGCATACCGGTTCCTTGAGGAGTAGGATACCAATAATAAGATGCTTTAGAGTTTAACATGATGTAAAGTTAAACATTTTTTGGCAAGTAATACCAATTATGAACATATTCTAATCCAATCTTTAGCGAAAAGCTTATAATATCTTCGTTGCAAATCCTCGCCATAGGCATTGGCTATGCTTGCGGTTTGCGCCTCGATCTTATAAGCTTTTCATCAAAATCTTTGAATTAAAATATGTTATAATTGGTATTAAAAATTAACTGTTTAAAACATTGGCATTATATGGGATATAGAGCCTTGTATTAAAGTAATTTTAAGCGTTGAACAAATTGCGTACTATACTGTTTATTGCATTAGGTTCACTTGTTTTTCTTGGATTTAAAGGAAAGCAGGAACCTGAATTTCTTATGGCCCAAAATAAATGGGTTGATTCGGTATTTAATTCGCTTACGCCTCGTCAGCGCTTAGCTCAGTTGTTCATGATCGCTGCTTATAGCAATAAGGACATGAAACACGTTCGTGAGATCCACGATCAAATTGATAAATATAATATTGGTGGATTGATATGGATGCAAGGTGGGCCGGGGAGGCAAGCTAAACTCGCAAATTATTACCAAAGTGTTGCAAAAACACCATTGCTCTATAGCATTGACGGAGAGTGGGGATTGGCTATGCGCTTGGATAGCACACCACATTATCCAAAACAAATGACACTTGGCGCCATTCAAAATGATAGTTTGATATTTTATATGGGCAGACAAATTGCCCGTGAATGTAAACGCTTAGGAATTCACGTAAATTTTGCGCCTGTTGCCGATATCAATAATAATCCAAACAATCCTGTAATAGGTATGCGAAGTTTTGGAGAGAATAAATTCAAAGTTTCGCAAAAGGCAGCTATGTATATGTTAGGCATGCAATACGAACATGTGATGGCCAACGGGAAGCATTTTCCGGGACATGGCGATACCGATGTGGATTCACACAAGGGATTGCCGATAATAAAACATAGCAAAGAGCGATTAGACACTTTGGAATTGTATCCTTTTAAGTATTTATTTGATCGCGGCCTTGCAAGTATCATGGTGGCGCATATGAATATTTTGAGTTTAGACACCACTCAAAACTTAGCCTCAACGCTTTCTCCAAAAGTGGTGAACAATCTTTTAAAGACTCAAATGGGATTTAAAGGATTAATATTTACAGATGCGCTAAACATGAAAGGTGTTTCAAAATTCTTTGAACCCGGAAAAGTGGATGTGAAGGCTTTATTGGCCGGGAATGATGTGTTGTTGTTCAGTGAAAGTGTTCCAAAAGCTATTGAGGCAATTGAACTCGCCATCAAAAATGGTGAGATCTCCCAAGAGGAAATTGACGCGCGCTGTAAAAAAATATTGCAAGCAAAATACTGGTGTGGCTTAAATAATAAACAAGAGATCGTTTTTAGAAATATAAATAAGGATCTTAATACGAAGGAAAGCACCGAACTTAATGACAGACTTGGAAGAGCCGCTATTACTGTATTAAAGAACGACAATAACTTTTTACCATTAAAGCGTACTGATACATTGAAGATCGCCGAAATTTCGTTTGGTGATGAAAAGTCAAACCAATTATTTGATGTTTTGAAATCTTCAACCTATGTTCAGCATTTTGGTTTGAAGCATGATGCCAAGCCTGAAGCCATTGCTCAGGTAATTGCAGGAATTGCTGAAAGCGATATAGTAATAATACAAGTAAATAAAACAACATTAAAAGCGGCTAATAATTTTGGAATTGGAGAACAAACATTTCAATTGATCGATTCTATAGCGCGTTTAAAGCCAACAGTGCTTAGCGTTTTCGCAAACCCTTACGCGCTTAATAAATTAAAGTCTCCAAATAATTTCAAGGCCATACTATTAGGGTATGAGTATTTGCCAAGTCTTGTAAAAGCAAGTGCAGAAGCAATGCTAGGTTATTTTTATACCGATGCAACTTTACCTGTAACAACTACAAACTTTGCTTATGGTACCGGTTTACACATTATGCCAATTCCGGTGGAGGCCAAGATCAATAAAATAGATTATCAGAAAAAAAAATTCGCAAAAGTAGACAGCATCGCCATTTACGGAATAAATGAAAAAGCGTATCCGGGATGTCAAATTGTAGCCATGTACGATGGAGAAGTGATCTACAATAAATGTTTTGGAACGCAAAGTTATGCGGCGGAATCTCCAAAAGTGGATGAGGCTACTATTTATGACCTCGCAAGCGTAACAAAAATTACTGCAAGCGCTTTAGCGATGATGAAATTGGAAAGCGAACAAAAGTTTGATCATACAAAACGCTTGGCAGAATACTTACCACAGTTGGAGGGCACCAATAAAGCCGACATGACCATGGAAGATATTTTTACGCATCAATCGGGCATGCAAGCGTGGATACCTTTCTTTTTACGCACCATTGATAAGCGCGGCAATTTTAAACCGGAGTATATTTCTAAAAAGCGGTCGGATAATTTTCCAACAATGGTGGCCAATAAAGTGTTTGTTGTAAGAGGTTTTACCGATAGTATTTACAAACGCATTACCGAAAGTAAATTGGAAAAGCCGGGAAAGTATTTATACAGCGATCTTGGATATTATTATGCAAAACTGATCATTGAAGATATTGCAAAGAAGCCCTTGGATGAATACGTGAGTGAGATCTATACGCAAATGGGATTAAGTTTAACTTACAAACCATTAAGGCGTTTTCCTTTGCAAAATATTGCACCAACCGAGAATGATTCAAAATTCCGTAAACAAATTGTTCAAGGATTTGTTCACGATCAAGGTGCTGCTTTAATGGGCGGTGTAGCAGGGCATGCCGGTTTATTTGGAAATGCCATGGACGTTGCAAAATTAATGAATATG
>CAYYUS010000388.1:0-3622 GCA_964474925.1 uncultured Akkermansia sp.
GATGGGGATTCAGAAATTTTAAATTCGGAGCGGCGATTCACATTATGTTCATCATCGGTACATTCCACATTATTAGCACATTTGTTGAGCAACTTTGTTTCGCCATAACCAATAGCCTTTAATCGCTTTTTATCAACGCCTTTGGCTATCATATAATCAACTGCAAATTGCGCACGTTTTTTAGAGAGTGCCAAGTTAAATTGATCACTTGAGCGCGAATCGGTATGCGAGCTTAGCTCGATGAACAATTTTGGATTTGAAATAAGAACTGTAATTACTTTATCTAATACTTTTTGCCCGGCCTCATCAAATTTATGATCTCCAAAATTATAATAGATATTCTCAACAATGGTTAACTCTTCTTTCTCCTTTTTGTTCTTTAATTCTAACACAGCTAACCATGGGTCATCCACCACAAACTCTCCTAATAATGTTTTATCTGACTCAATTACTTTAAAGCTAAATTTACCTTCGCCATTTTTAGTGATTATTCTATAAATACGGCCTTTGCTATCGGCAATGTATATCTTTTTAACTCCATTTAAAACGGGGTCCTTATCATCTGCTTCAAAAATATAATTCTTATCCGCTCTTAAATTCTTAAAGTTGAATTTTCCGTTGGCGCTTGTAGCGATCTCATTAACTGCACCACCTTTTGAATCCTCACGCAAGAAGATCTTGGCATTTGCAATTGGTTTCTTGTTCTCGTCATACACAAAACCAAAAATATCCATTACTAAATTATCATCAGCAGCATTCATTTCAGTTATAGTATTCTTATCCGATGCTAATACTTTGAAATTGAATTTACCATTAGCACTCGAATAAAAGGTTTTGATCTCTTTACCGCTTTTATTAGTTAAAGTTACTTTCGTGTTATCCGGCAATACAATATCGCTTTCGCCCATGGTAACCATGTAATTTTGATCGGATGGAATATTACGGAAGGTAAATGCGCCGAACTCATTTGTAGTGGTCTCTTCCAATACATCACCAAATTCGTTCTTGATCACCAATTTGGTGTTCTTTAATGGCTTACTAGGATTCTCTCCATATAAAAGGTTACCGGCCAATGTAAGATCGTCGTTAGTATAAAGATCGGGCAAACCATTTGGATCAACCGGTAAATTTCTGAAAACAAATTTATCTGACCCTTCCTTATTAGTTACACGCTGAACGATCTTGTTTCCATCGGCCAAAAAATATCTGGCCTTACCCGTAAATTGCGGATCAGAATTATCAATAATGGCCATGTACTTTTTTTCCGCATCTAAATTCTTGAATTCAAAGAAACCGTTCTCGTTTGTTTTTGTGCTTTCTACCAAGGTGCCATCTTCTTCCTTTAAAGTAACTTTAATGCCTTTTGCGGGATCTTTTCCATTCTCGGTAAGCAATACTGTTCCCGAAATGATAAGTGACTTATCGGTAAAGTGGAAGAAGTAAATATCGTCTTTTCCTTTTCCTCCAACGCGATTCGAAGAAAAATATCCGAGGGTATCATTCATAAAGGTGATACCGAAATCGTCGTAACTACTATTAATGCTCAAACCTTCGTTACGCTGCAACAACCATTTTCCATCCAACGTTTTGGCCGAATAAACATCCAATCCGCCATATCCCGGCAAACCATTTGATGAGAAATACAATACACCGTTATTTCTTATTGATGGAAACATTTCATCTCCACTGGTATTAATATCGGGGCCGAGATTCACCGGTTTTTCCCAGCTATCTCCATTGCGTTTACTTACATAAAGATCTTTCCCTCCAAATCCACCGCTCATATCGCTAGCAAAGAATAATAAATTATTATCTGAACTAATACTTGGATGCGCTACTGAATATTCATCGCTGTTGTAAGGAAAAGGTTTTGTATTTCCCCAAGTTCTATCGTGCCCCATAGCTGTGTAAATCTTAGCTGTATTTCCCTTTTTCCCACCACCGGTAACTCTAGTAAAATAAATTGTTTTACCATCAGAGGAAACGCTTATTGGTCCATCGTGAGATTCTGAATTTACTTTCTTTGAGAATGTTTTACTTTTTTCGGCACTTGCACCATTCACCTCAGCTATGTACATATTTAAAAAAGGCTGACCGTTGTAATCGTTCTTTTCAAATTCCACAAAATCGAAAGTTGTTTTTTCGGCTACGTAGATAAGTTTATTGTTCGCATACACGGGACAAAACTCTGCATTTGCCGAATTTATTTTTTCTACATTCTTAATCTCGTATTCTTTTGGTCGGCTCATCCAATACTTTATTTCAGCGCAGAACTTTTTTACCTTTTTTGCAGACTCCTCATTGGGCTTTTGCTTTAAATACAGATTGTATTGCTCCAGCGCTTCGTCGTATTTTCCATTAGCTTTTAATACCGATGCAAAGTCATAATGTACTTGCGGTTCTACATTAGGATCAGCTCCTAAAGCACTGCGATAAGCGTTCTCTGCTTTCTCGTATTCATTTACTTTGCGATAGCAATCGGCCAGTTTTAAATTGGCTTTTTGCTTTGTTGTTTGCTTCTTAGAAGCATTAACGTAATAAGGAATGGCTTTAAAGTAACGATTTTGTTCATAGAACTTATCGGCCTTGCTTAATTGCGAGAACAAGGAAGCGGTGAAGAGTACTAAAAAATATATGAGTATAGTTCTAAAGTGCATAACTAATTACAAGAAACGTGGTGAAATGATCTTTGATTTGCGTCCTAAAAAATCGAAGCCAATACTTACTTCGTGCGAAGGTCCTAATCGCTTCTTATCCTTTAATCCTGTATCGTAACTATATCCCACTTTACATTTTGGTGTTACATAATAGTTCAGTAAAAATCCAGGTCCATACGGAGATCTAAAGAACACGCCTAACCAAAGTTTTTTGTACAAGAAAAAATTAAAGTTAAGATCAACATTTCCTTCACCACTACTAACGCCTCTAAATGCTAGCGTTGGGGCAAAAACAACATTTTCGTTCAATACCCATGATTTTCCTATGGTTAAAAATTGATGTGTACGCAAACGATAAGTTAAATTGCTTGTGAATGTAGTATCTCTCATATCGATCTCATAAAGATTCTTCGCACCTATATGAGTAAAAGAAAGTCCCAAGAAAAAACCCTTGCTCTTTAAATAAACTCCTGTGTTAAGATCAAGAGCACCTGTATTAAAATCGCCAAGATTTTGATTTGTATTATCAATGGTCTTGAAAGTAATTTCATTGTACCTAAATTGGTAACGGTTATATCCTGCATTCAATCCAAATGATAATTTAAATTTATTGCTGAGTTTTAAGATATAAGCAAAGTTCCCTGCTAATCCTATCATACTGCGCGGCCCCATGCGGTCTCCTATGATAGTAAATCCTATTCCAACATTTTTGTTTAGTATTGGAGCATGACCACTTATTACACTTGTTTTTGGAGCGCCGTCAAAACCAACCCATTGATTTCGCACATTAGCAACAACCGACAATCCATCGCGAGCGCCCGCATACGCAGGATTAATGATCAAAGGATTGAACTGATAAAGATTGTATTGAGGATCTTGTTGCCCCGCAACTTTCCCTACTACACTCATTAAAAGAAAAATAAATATGTGTCTTCTCATCAAGTTCCTGTTTAATTGCTAAAAAT
>CAYYUS010000389.1:0-3616 GCA_964474925.1 uncultured Akkermansia sp.
TACCCAACAACATCTTTTTGATCGCCGAAGTAAATTGTTCTTACAGCTTTATCGCCGGTTTTAAATGTTACTTTTCCTTTGCTTATAGGATGTTGCTCAGGGTTGATATAATAATCAGGTGAGCAACCAAAGTCTCTATATAATGGATTTGTGTTCTCAATTGTAAACTCATAAGCTGTTCCGGCATTTGTAATTCCTGTTGCTTTACCAGTGTACTTCACAATACCATTCTTTCCATTAGGATTAATTGCATTGTTAGAAGAGTTAACAGTTCCTGTTTGAATTCCAGGTTGCCCAGTGATCCAGTTAATTGGCAAAGTTGTTGCAGGATGAATTGTATTACTAGTTGAGTTGGTCAACGTTTTAGAATATTGCCCTACCCAAGTAACGTCAATGTTATGATTAGCTGCGTTGTCGGTTGTATCAGCAAGTTTTAAAGTTCCTGAGATACTCCACGACAATGGAGTTACCGAACGTGAATAACCTGCAGGTGTTGTGTTTTTAACCACAATACTGCTAAAATTATCTACATAGTATTTACCCACTGAGAAATTGTTGAATGTAACTTGCGACATATGATAAGGGTTACGAATATAAACCTGACCAGGGGCAGTAATAGTTCCTGTTGTACAAGCTGTATAACTAATGGTAACAGTTCCATTTCTAACAACTCCGTCGGCACCTCTGGCGTTATTAAAAATAAGCGTGTTTACTTTATTTGTTGTATCGCGTATTACAGTACATGTGTTGTTAGTTGTTGCGCTGTAAGTTGAATAAAAGAACATGTATGATCTTTCACTTGCTTGAGCAACCATCATATCAACATCAGTTACGATCATTGTAGCCGCGGCTGCATCAATTGAACTTTGAAATTCGGTATCAGCTACCGGCGCTTCGTTTGGTGTTTTTTTACAAGAGGTCAACGCTAGAGCTATTAGAGCTACTGCTGAAAATTTTGTAGCAAATTTTTTCATTTTCATAGATCTTTTAATTTAATTTGATGCAATTTAGAAAAAATTCCCGATTCCACAAAAAAACGTTAAAAGATGCTTGTATTCAGTGGCAGTAAGATAAACCTGGGACTCAACGTTTTAGAGAAGCGAAACGATGGTTTTCACAACCTAGAAACTGTATTTTTCCCCTTAAAATGGAATGATGCGCTGGAGGTTTTAGAAAGCACTGATAATCAATCTATTAAATTAACGTTTTCGGGACATACCATAATTGGCTCCGAAAACGATAATATTATTGTTAAAGCTTACGACCTCATCAAAAGGAGCTATTCTTTGCCTGGAGTGAAGGTTCATTTGCACAAAAACATTCCTATGGGCGCCGGATTGGGTGGTGGAAGTTCGAACGCATCAAGCTTTATTAATTTAATGGATGCGAAATTTGATCTAAAAATACCTCTTTCCAAAAAGCTGGAATTCGCAAAACAACTTGGCAGCGATTGCGCTTTTTTTATTGAGAACAAAGCTGTGTTTGCAAAAGAAAAAGGCGATGTGTTTGAATCGGTAAAAGTTGATCTCGGCAATTATTACATTCTTGTGGTTTATCCAAATGTACACAGCAATACAAAATTGGCGTACCAAGGTATTGTACCAAAAAAACCTGAGGTTTCTATAAAAACGATACTTGAAACAAAACCAATTGAAGAATGGAGAACAGTTTTGGTAAATGATTTTGAGAGTTCTGTTTTTAAAAATTTACCGCAGATAAAAGATCTGAAACAAAAATTATACGACACCGGTGCAATTTACGCAAGCATGAGCGGAAGTGGAAGTGCAGTGTTCGGCATCTTTAAAACAAAACCGAATTTTGATACCGGAAATTTTCCTTTTTATTTACAAGAACCCGATCATTCAAAGCTGTAAAGCGACCCCGACGCAAAATCCCACTCAGGAGTTTCTAAGGTTTGTCCCTCTTTTAAATTATACCACGGCGACATTTTTTCGTTATTTGGATTTTTAAGCACATGAATGTTTTGCGCAGGCATATAACTTTGCGCGATACAAAAAACACGTTCATTCCCTTTTATATTCATCGCCACATCCATCACTATCACCGCATGCCCAGGTGAGCCACCTTTTATAAAAACATCACCGGGTTGAATATCGCTGATCGATTTTTTCTTGAGCTCCTTTGATAACGATAAAGTTCCCGCATAAGAAAAAACAATTTCTAAATACGCTTTAAAAACTTCCTTACTATCCGATGGTTTTGTTGCCAAATACCAGGTGGTTTTATTTCCTTTTACTTTTATGCGATAACCTTTGGCCCACTTACTGAATTCGGCTTTAAACCCATTGGTAAAATTAAAATGTAACTTCTCATATTGTTTTGTGCTGTATAAATATTCGGCACGTAAACGCATCACCGCATCTGCACATTGCTGAAGATCTTTTTTTCCAATATCAATATCTAACACTGCTTCATGCACATCTTGCCTATTCTTTTCATTGCCGTTATACAGATAAACTTTTGTTCCGGGTTTTTTTAATGGAAATGTACTTAAGAAAGTAGAGAACGAATAACCATTTTCAGGCAATCTTATAAAACCATCTGGTGTATTAAAACGATCTGAAATAGTAGTGCCTGTTGGAATGCTCAATTGGCTTGTTTGCGAATTGCACGATAAAAAAAATACCGTTGTTAGAATTATAAGTGATAATGATCTCATATACCTATAAGTAAAAGTAACAAAAAAGGCACTCGATGGAGTGCCTTTTATATGCTTACATAGCCAATTTTTTATAACGCGGACGTTTTGGTTCTACATTCCCCAAACGTTTTTTCCTATTCTCTTCGTATTCGCTATAACCACCTTCAAACCAATACACCGAACTATCTCCTTCAAATGCTAAGATGTGTGTACAAACGCGATCTAAGAACCACCTATCGTGACTAATAATTACACCACAACCTGCAAAATTCTCTAAGGCTTCTTCTAAAGCACGAAGTGTATTTACATCCAAGTCGTTGGTTGGCTCATCTAACAACAATACGTTGCCTTCTTCTTTTAATGCTAAGGCTAAATGAAAACGATTTCTTTATCAAACCGATAGCACCGAACATTTTTCCCTTGATCAGCTCCATTAAAATTAAAGCGAGAAATATACGCGCGCGAATTTAAAGAGCGGCCTTCAATTAAAATATTTTCTAAGCCTCCACTAATAACATCGTATATGGTTTTGTTTGGATCAATATCTTTATGACTTTGATCAACGTAACTTATTTTTACGGTTGGTCCTATTTTAAACTCACCTGAATTTTGTTTTTCTTGTTCTAAGATCATTTTGAACAAAGTTGTTTTACCCGCACCGTTTGGTCCAATAATACCAACAATTCCTGCAGGCGGTAGTCTAAAATTCAAATGCTCGTATAATAATCTATCGCCATATCCTTTTGATACATCAATGGCTTCGATCACATCATTACCCAAACGCGGGCCATTCGGAATAAAGATCTCGAGTTTTTCTTCTTTTGATTTCACATCCTCACTCACCATTTTTTCGTAATTGCTCAAACGCGCTTTTTGTTTTACGCCTCGTCCTTTTACTCCTTGGCGTACCCAATCCAACTCTCGCGCTAACGTTTTCTGGCGTTTGCTTTCCGT
>CAYYUS010000390.1:0-3606 GCA_964474925.1 uncultured Akkermansia sp.
TTCTTCATATTCTTTAGCGTAGGAGCATTATTTCTTAGATCGCAGGAAAGCGTGATGATCGAGGAGGTCTTAAAGAAATACCCTAATGAACTTATTGTATATATTACAAAAGATGAAAAGTATAATGTTGACGTAGTAAAGGGCAAATTGCAAGTAACCAAAACCTTCAGCGAAAAATTCTTAATATCGCGCAATACCTTTAATAATGTGAGGAACATAAAAGTAAGAACCTCCAATTTTATAAAGGTGAACGAACTTGAAGCATTTATACATGTTTATAATGGAAAAAGTCATTCAAAGAAGAAGCTTACGGATATAGTACTTAAATCGGAGGACGATTCAAAGAATGGTATATTTTACGATGGCGATGAATTTTATATTATTAATTTTTTTGATGCAAAGGGTGGCGACATAATTGAAGTGAATTACAAAGAGACCTACGAGGAGCCCCAGTTCTTTGGTGCTCTATTCTTTGCAGAATATTATCCGGTTCTTCATCGCTCGGGATCTATAAGTTATGCTAACGACGTTAATATAGTTCGAAAAGAATTTAATAATCAAAAAGTAAAATTTGATCCAAAGATCGAATCCGACAAAAAAAGAACATCTATCTTATGGAACTTTGATTCTTTAAAACCTATAGTAGATGAGGATAAAGACGGGAGTTATAAAAGCAAAGCTTCTTATGTTTTATTTAGTATAGAAAGTTATAAAACTAAGGATTCTGTTGTTCAGATCGCCGGTACAGCAAAAAATTTATATTCCTGGTATGCCAAATTGCTTGAAAGCACAGATGTGATAGCGGATTCGACCGTTATAAAATTAAGTGATTCGCTTACGGTTGGGGCAAAAACAGATCTTGAAAAATTGAAAGTTATTTTTTATTGGGTAGAAAGTAAGATCGCTTATTTGGCATACGAAGATGGATTAGGTGGTTATATTCCGCGAGAAAGCAGCTTGGTTTGTAAGCGAAAGTATGGCGATTGCAAAGATATGGCGAATCTAATTGTTCAATTATGCAAAGCGGCTAAACTTCCTGTATATCATACGTGGATAGGCACAACAGATATTCCGCATCAATTTTCAGAATTTCCTACGGCGTTTTGTTCTAATCATATGATCGCAACGTATGTTACAAGCAGTGATACCATTTTTTTAGATGCAACAGGCAGATTCTATCCTTTTGGCTTGCCAACGTCTATGATACAAGGTAAGGAAGGGTTTATAGGAATAGATAAAAAGAATTTTATGATCGCAAAAGTTCCTGTGATCAGTAAATTAAATAATGTGATACACGATAGCGTTGTTTTGTCGTTAAAGGATAACAACGACATCAAGGGACGTGGTTATTACAAATTATTGGGTTATGAAAAAACAGATCTGATGTCGTATTTTGAGGATAAATCTTATGAATGGCAGAAAGGTCATTTGGTGAAGTTATTGCAAAAGGGAAATAATAAATTCTCGATCGACACATTTAGCGTTAAGAAAGTGGCAGCTGAAGACCCATACGTGATCACTTATACATTTACTATAAAAGATCATGTTTCACAAAATAGAGATGAGAAGTATATAAATCTTAATTTTTACAAGGACTATTTTGATCAATTCTTCTTGAGTGGACGCGTTAATGGGTTTTGCTTACAGTATACAGGTAGACAAAAGCTCACTGTTAATTTTGAGTTGGATAATTATACAACAAAAGAGTTGCCTGAGAATGTTGAATTTAAGAATGAGGTGATTGAGTATGAAGTAAAGTATCGGAATTTAAAAACAAACATTATTTTTGAGAATACGATCGATATGAACAAGACAAATATCCATCCTGATGAGTTTAAGGATCTTGGGAATGCTATAACTAACTATAAGAAGACAAAATCAAAACTTGTAACATTAATATCTGTAAAATGAAAAAATTGAGATACTTTGGATCGTTTGCCCTTATTTTTATTGTAAATAATTTGTTAGCCCAATCATTTTATTACCAATCGCATGTGTGGGAAAAAACGCCAACAGTTTACAAGCCAAACGACATTGAAAAAAAGCAGGATATTGTTATTGTTTTTGAAAGGAACTCGTATGAGGTAGCTTATGATACAGATGGCCAAGCAGTGATCTACGAAACCATGCATACACTTTATCATGTAAATAATCAAAAAGGTGTTGACGAAGTAAATAAAGGCTATATGGCGATGAGAAATGTGATCGAAGAGATAGATCTGAACGCGCGAAGCATCTCATCAGAGAACAAAGTAACCTATTTAAATAGGTCAACTGTTAAAGCGGTAGATAATTTTGAGAACGCAGGCGCCTATAAAATATTTGCCATTGATGGGGTAGAACCTAATTCGGATGTTGAAATAAAATACACTAACAAAAAGCAATATTATACGTATTCGTATAATGTGGTTAGCAGTAATTATAAAACGCTGAAATTTGAAACGCATATACTGTCCCCTAAAAATTTAATGTACGATATCAAATGTTATAATGGACTAAATAATTTTATTAAAGACACAGCGAGTTCCGACAAAAATCATTGGGTATTGAAACAGGATAATATAGAAAGAAACAAAAAGGAAAAATATTCAGCATCCAAAGCTAACAAGCCTGCTTTTATGTTTCAATTATCTTATAATACCGATAAAACCAAGGCTAAGATATATAGCTGGGAAACTATTTCAAAAGAGTATTATAATTCACTTTTTGTAGAGGAAGATCTCAAATTAAAAGGTTTGAAGAAATTACTTGAGTCTAACAAAATATCTAGTCAAGAAACCACAGAAAAGAAGATCAGAGAGTTGGAATCTTATGTAAAGACTAATTTTGAGATCAGCAACAACTTTAAGAATTCAGATCTTGCTAAGTCGATCTCTGATAAGAAAATTAGCGAGCTTAATGCCATACGTTTATTTGTAGCTTCTTTCAAAATGATGTCGATCGGATTTGAGATCGCTCTTACAACAGATAGAGATCAATTTAGGTTTGATTCCAAAATGCCTTCATATATGTATGTTAATGAGTATGTGATCTATTTTGCAGAGATCGATAAGTATATGTCGCCATTAGAATTCTCAAGCAGGTTAGGCTTCCCAAATCCTTATGTATTCAATAATGAAGGGCTTTTTATAAAGGAAGTTAGCATTGGTGATATATCAACCGCTTCCTCAAAAATAAAGCCTTTAAAGCCGTTGGACGTTAAATCGTCATATCATAACTATGAAGTGAAGGCGGATGTTAATTTAGGTACAAATACTTTGCAGTTGGATATAACACAAAAATTGGCGGGGTACTCGGCATATTATTTGCAACCGGTTTTCAGATTTTTAAACGATGAACAAAAACTAGAATCGCAAAAAGCTTATTACTTGAGCGAAGATATATCTGGTATAAAAAATGCTCAGGTTTTGAATACAGATGAAAAAGATCTGTTCGTTAATCCAATGATCATAAAATATTCGGTTGAGCAAAATGATTATTTGGAAGCTGCCGGAGCCAAATATTTTTTAAAAGTTGGATTGCTTATTGGAAAGCAAGAAGAACTTTATCAGGACGAGGTTCGTATCAATCCCGCCGAAACGGGGTATCCACATTATATGAATCGTG
>CAYYUS010000391.1:0-3599 GCA_964474925.1 uncultured Akkermansia sp.
AAAGCAAATTGGAGTGAAGATCTTAAACCTCTTATTAAAAAATATAAAGGGAAAAAACATCCGCTTGATCATAAGAATACTTACCAATTAGTAGTGATGGTTATTTTATCTGCACAAGATTCAGACAAACACATTAATGAAGTTGCTGTAAATTTCTTTAAAGCGTTTCCAAATATGGAAGCGTTAGCAAGAGCTGATGCAGAAACATTATATCAATACATCGGGAAGGTTCGCAACTTTGGGAATAAAACAAAATGGCTTTTAGATCTTGCCTCAAAAATAAAAACGGATAAACATATTCCATTAACTATGGAAGAGTTAACTGAATTGCCCGGCATTGGAAGAAAATCGGCCAATGTGATCATGCGCGAATCGGGTGTGAAAGCTGTTGGTGTTATTGTTGATCTCCATGTGGTGCGCGTAGCTCCAAGAATTGGTGTAGCTAGCGGCACCGATCCAAAAAAAATTGAGAAGCAATTAATGGAAGTTACTTCTGAAAAAGATTGGGGCGAACTGGGTATGGCTATTTCGTTTTTAGGGAGGGAGATCTGCCGGCCTACCAATCCAAAATGCAACGAGTGCGTAATGAGCACAGTATGCGCTTACAATAAGGGTAATTTAGCTAA
This sequence comes from uncultured Akkermansia sp., assembly GCA_964474925.1. Lineage (GTDB taxonomy): Bacteria > Bacteroidota > Bacteroidia > B-17B0 > Aurantibacillaceae > Aurantibacillus. The sequence goes on from CAYYUS010000391.1 coordinate 627, forward strand.
GAAAAAGTGATATTTCTCATGAAGTTTTATTTTTAAAAGCCCTTCAAATCCTGTAATTTCACGGTATTAATTAAAGGCGCATTTGCGCTATTTTCGAAGAAATTTTATGAAGCAAGCTACCATTATAGGTTCGGGTTTAGTAGGTTCGTTATGGGCAGTTTATTTGTCAAAACAAGGTTATAAAGTAAATGTGTTCGAGCGCCGTACGGATATGCGTAAAGCTAAGATCTCGGCCGGAAAATCCATTAACCTTGCCATGTCGTTTCGCGGATGGAAGGCTTTAGATGAAATGGGAATTGGCGATGAGATCCGCAAGATCTCCATTCCCATGTACGGACGAACCATGCATGCACTCGATGGAAAAACAACCTACCAGCCCTACGGTATAAATAACCAGGCCATTTATTCTGTTTCTCGCGGTGATATCAATTGCAAATTGATGGACATTGCCGAGCGTGAAGGCCATACTCAAATTAAATTTAGCGAAGAATGCATTGGCGCCGATCTTAAAAACGGAACTGTGCATTTAAAAAATGTTGAAACAGGAAAACTAAGTGAGCACACATCTGATGTTGTATTTGGAACGGATGGCGCTTTTTCTGCAATTCGTTATAACGCGTTTCAAAAAACTGATCGCTTTACCTACAGCCAAAATTATATTGAAGATGGCTACCGTGAAATTTTATTACCTGCAAATGCTGATGGTAGTTATAAATTAGAAAAAAATACATTACACATTTGGCCACGCGGACGATTCATGCTCATTGCCCTTCCAAATTTTGATGGCTCTTTTACATGTACTTTATTTATGCCGTTCGAAAACCACGAACATTGCTTCAATAATCTTACATCAAAAGAAAAAGTAAATAATTTCTTCAAATCTGTTTTTCCAGATTTTTTTGATATGATGCCAAACATTGCAGATGCTTGGGAAGATCATCCACTTTCATCATTGGCCATTATTCGTTGCTTTCCTTGGACAAACGGAAAAGCGGCACTCATGGGAGATGCAGCGCATGCTACCGTTCCGTTCTTCGGACAGGGAATGAATGCCGGTTTTGAAGATTGCTCAGTTCTGTTTTCGTTGATGAAAAAACACAAAGAGAATTGGACCGAGATCTTTAAAGAATATGAGATCGTTAGAAAACCAAATGGAGATGCCGTTCAAGATCTATCCATGTTGAATTATATTGTGATGCGCGATAAAGTTGCTGATCCTGTATTTTTACTTCAACAAAAAGTTGAACGTCGCATGGCTGAGTTATATCCTGGAAATTATTTCCCAATGTATTCTATGGTTTCTTTTAGCGATGTTGAATACAATGTGGCCTTAAATAAAGGAAAAGAACAAGACCGAATAATTCTTGATCTTATTTTACAAAACAATATCACTAACGACACAAGTCCTGAGAACATTGATAAATTCATTCACAACTCTTTTGGTGAGAAAATAAAAAATTAAACACAGCAACATGAACGAAGCACAGGAAAAATTAGTTGAACGCCTATCCGAAAAATATAAAGCCATTGATCAGGATGTTAACATCCACATGGATGGATTGGTGTGGGCTAAACAAATGACCTATTGGGATTACGTACAAACTGAGGCGCTTTTAGGTTTACAAATCCAGCGAACAACTTTGCCCGATGAAATGGTATTTATTATGTACCATCAAATAAATGAGCTGTTATTTAAAATGATCCTTTGGGAAATGGATCAGGTGGCGCATACCGAACATATTGAAGCTCCAAAATTCACAAAACATTTAGGTCGCATCAGTAGATATTTTGACATGCTTTCAAGTTCATTTACTATCATGGGCGACGGCATGGACGTTGATCAGTACATGAAATTTAGAAATACGTTAACTCCCGCCAGCGGATTTCAAAGCGCACAATACCGATTGATCGAATTTGGTTCAACCGAATTAATTAACTTGATCGATTTCCGTTTCCGCGCTACCATTGATCGCAACACGCCATTTGAACACGCCTTTGAGCATCTGTATTGGCAAGCAGCAGGAAAAGACCACGCAACCGGGAAGAAAAATCCTTTATTAAAGAACTTCGAAAATAAATACAAGCATTTCTTTCTTGGAAAAATGGAAGAATATAATACCATCAATCTTTATACAAAATATAAATCATTACCTGATAAAGAAAAGAACAACAAAGACCTTATCAATGCCATGCGTCATTACGATCACACCGTGAACATTGGATGGGTAATGAACCACTATAATGCTGCTGCAAAATATTTAGATAGCGGGCCTAAAAAAGCCGAAGCAACCGGCGGCAGCGATTGGCATAAATATATGCACCCTAAATACCAACGCCGTATCTTTTTCCCAAGTCTTTGGAGCGAAGAAGAATTAAAGAACTGGGGCGTTGATAATTTGGACGGGTATAAGAAACTATAACTCCCCTCAGTTAGCAATAATTTTTTTTAAACGAAAAAACAAGTAAATTAGACCCTTAAAAGGTCAGTAAATTAATTTAATTTTTAAACCATGATAAATTTCAAAGTAAAACGTATTATGCTGCCGTATGATTTTTCGGCAAACGCAAGCAAAGCTGTTAGTCACGCCGCATTTATTGCATCACTTATAAAAGCCGATCTTTATTTGGTACACGTGATCAACAAATCAGAATTAGTTGACATTATTTTACCACTTCTAAAACTTAAAACGAACAAAGTAGTAGTAGATATGGTAAATGAACGCCTGAGCGATGCAGCCGCACAAATTCGTAAAGACTACGGCATTACACCAAAAACGATCGTTTCTACAGGAAATATCACAACTGAACTTGTAAATCTTGCCGAAGAAAATAAAATTGATCTCATAATCATGGGCACTCAAGGTAAAGATTCAAAATCTGATCTTTTCCTTGGAAGTACCGCTTACCGTTTAATTACCAAAGCCCCGGTTCCTGTTATGACAATTAAAGATCTTGTAAATAAAAAAGGTTATC
>CAYYUS010000392.1:0-3598 GCA_964474925.1 uncultured Akkermansia sp.
ATTTACCCGGGTATGAGTATTGGCGTAAGATTTACCTGCAAAGAAAAGATCGAGAACGATAAAGCTCTAGTTGCGGCAAACGGCAAAGAAGTAAAAGTGGGCATTGTAAAATGGTTGGTAGATATTTACGACGCCAGCGAACAAAGTGTGCGCGATCAATTAGGCGTTGAAGGAACAACGGGTGAAACTGTTGGTATTGCAACTATTTTAACCATGGTGCAAAAAAAGAAGCAATAGAGTTGATCAAATAGCGAAAAGGTGAGATCAAAAATTACCATATTATTTTTATTACCCCTACTCGCTGTGTTTGGGCAAAATATCGATTCGTTGAGGTCGTTGTTAAACAATAAGATCTCTGACACGTCAAGAATAAATATTCATCATAAGATCTCAGCAGAACTTATTCATACAGATCCTGCGGAGAGTTTTAAATATGCGTTTAGTGCGCTTTCACTTTCTAAGAAAGCAAACTCTGATAAACATTTAGCCGATTCATATAACAACCTTGGTTTAATTCATAGTTACGGATCTGACGACTCGGCGATTGTTTACTATTTAAAAGCTAGGGACATCAAACAAAAATTAAACGATGTAAAAGGCATTGCGGGAACTTATATAAAGATCGGAAGTTGTTTTGATAAGCTCGGTAATAAAGAGCAGGCTCTGGCATATTATATAAAGAGTTTAAAATTGTTCGATTCGCTTTCTATAGAAAGTGGTATTGCAAGTGCTTGCCTTGGCATGGGGAATATATTCAATGATCTTAGAAACTATTCTAAAGCCATTGAATATTATAACAGATCGGTTGAAATGTATACTAAAATAAATAGTCCGTATCGTTCGTGGGCCTTGAATAATTTGGCTGGTTGTTATAACAGAATAGGTAATAGAAAAAAGGCCATGGAACTGTATGAAGAATCGTTACGCTTAAAACTCGAAGGCAAAGATTTTTACGGTGCTGTTTTTTCGATAGATAATATTGGCAATATTTTATTAGAGGAAGGGAAATTCAAAGAAGCACTCGCGAACTTTACAAGAGCATTAGAAATTAATAGGCAGAACGATCTTGAAAAGGAAACATTTGCCAACTCTTACAACAGTATTGCCAATGCCCTATTAAAAATGGATCGCCACAGTTTAGCCAAGCGTTATATCGATTCGCTTGGAATAACCTTACAACACCTGAGCTTTCATCAATTGAGGTTAAGTTACCTGAGGCTAAGTTCAGAGTATTACGAAAACATTCAAGATTACAAGAGCGCATTTCTTTACAAATCACGCTTTCTTACGTTAAAAGATTCGTTGCTAAATAGTGAAGTGAATCAACAAATAGCAGAAGCCGATGCGCGTTATGCAAATGAAAAAAAGCAAAAGGATATTGAGTTACTACAAAAAGACAAGGCCATTCAACAAATTGCCATGGATAAACAACAGGTTCAAAGAAATGGTTTCATTGCAGGATTTGTGGCTGTTGTGATTTTATTGGTTTTCATTTTTAGAGGATACCGCCAAAAACAAAAGGCAAATATTCTTATCACACAACAAAAGCAAGAAGTTGAACGCCAAAAGTATTTAGTTGACGAACATCAAAAAGAGATCCTCGACTCTATTCACTATGCTAAAAGAATTCAAACAACCTTGATGGCCCATACAGATTTTGTGAACGAGAATATCCCAAACAATTTTATTCTATTTAAACCAAAGGATATTGTGAGTGGGGATTTTTACTGGGGCACAAAGCATAAAGATCTATTTTACTTGGCTGTGTGCGATAGTACAGGCCATGGCGTTCCGGGCGCCTTTATGAGTTTATTGAATATTAATTTTTTAGGTGAAGCCATCAACGAGAAGAATATTATTGAGCCTCACAAAGTGTTTAATTATGTAAGACAACGATTAATTGATGAAATAAGCAAAGAAGGGCAGAAAGATGGATTTGATGGCATTTTGATATGCCTTGATCAAAGAACAAATAAAATAACCTACGCGGCCGCAAACAACGCTCCTATAGTTATAAGGAACGGCGAGATACTTGAATTAGAAAAGGATAGAATGCCTGTTGGAAAGGGCGAAAAAACAGATTCGTTTACTCTACATCATATTGATTTACAAAAAGAAGATTCACTTTATTTATATACCGATGGTTACGCCGATCAATTTGGTGGACCAAAAGGAAAGAAATTCCTTTATAAACGTCTGAACGAACTTCTTCAAAGTTTAAACCCCGATGAGTTATCAAAACGTGGCGATAAACTAAATTACAAGTTTGAAGAATGGAAAGGTGGTCTTGAGCAAGTAGATGATGTTTTAGTAATTGGAATTAAGATCTGATATGTTTCGTAACTTAAAATATATATTATCCCTTCTTCTTGTTTGGAACTTGAGCTACTCACAGAACATTGATTCTCTTCGGGGCCAATTACATATAGTCAAAGACAGCTCACTGCTTAAAACGTATTTGGCGGTTGGAAATTATTTTTACAATAAGGGTCAACTTGATACATCGTTGGCGTATTTTAAAACCGGACATACAAAAGCTACAGAACTAAATAAGGTAAAGTTCATTTGTGATTTTTTATTACGCTTAGGGCTCGTTGAACGCGAAAAAGGAGTTTATAATAAGTCGTCTGAGTATTATTATAAAGCGCTGGAAATTGCTGAGCAAAATGATTTCAAAAAACAAAGGGCAAGTATTTATAATGGTATAGCCATTTTAGCAGCCATTCAAAAAGATCCCGAAAAAGCCATCGAGTTTTATACCAAGAGCTTAGATGTTTATAAAGAGATCGGTTTTTTGGCAGGACAAGGTTCTGTATATAATAATATTGGCCTCACTTATCTTGATAAAGCAAATAATACTGCTGCACTTAAATACTTTTTTAAAGCCTTAGAAATAAGCTCGAAAATGCAAGATGAATTCAATATTGCTGTTAATAGTGAAAATATAGGATTAACGTATCACGAAATGAAGAACGATAATCTGGCACTCATTTATTACGCAAAAGCAATAAAGATCTGGTATTTGCGAGAAGACGAGAACAGCATTCCCATCACACTTGGATATATGGCAAACACATTTATCCGTCAAAAAAAGTGGAACATGGCTATTGATACCCTGCACAAGGCGATGAAATTTGCCGAGAAAGTAAATTCTATGGCCTCACAGCGCGATATAGCCCTTCATTTATCCGAAGCTTATGAAGGCAATGGAGATATAGCAAATTCATTTAAGTACTACAAGCTGGGGAAATCGCTTTCTGATAGTTTGCATAACGGTGATAAGACAAAAGAAATAACCGAGATCCAATTGAATTATACATTCAACAAAATAAAAGTTCGTGATTCAATTAAGCATGAATTAGAGGTGAAAGTTAAAGAAACACAATTGGCCACCGAAAGAAGTTATAAATATGTGATAAGCGGAGTGCTGGTACTTATACTTGTGCTTTTATTCTTTGTATTTAAAAACTATAAAGAAAAAAAGAAGGCCAACGAGGTCATCACCTTTCAAAAAGACATAGTTGAGAAAAAACAAAAAGAGATATTAGATTCGATCACTTATGCCAGAAGGATCCAAACCGCTTTACTTACTCAAGAT
>CAYYUS010000393.1:0-3592 GCA_964474925.1 uncultured Akkermansia sp.
ATATCGGCCAACAATAAGGCGCCAACGCTATCGGCAATTTTGCGTAAGCGTTCGTAATCCCAGTCGCGCGAATAAGCACTTGCACCGCAAATAATTAATTTTGGATTTTCTCTTTTAGCAACTTCTTCAACTTTGTCGTAATTGATCAATCCGGTTTCTTGCTCAACACCATAAAAAGTTGGGCGATATAATTTACCTGAGAAATTTACAGGCGAGCCGTGCGTTAAATGTCCACCATGACTCAAGTCAAAACCTAAAATGGTATCACCTGGTTTAATAACTCCCAACATCACCGCAGCATTTGCTTGCGCTCCAGAGTGCGGTTGTACATTTACCCATTCAGCACCAAATAATTCTTTAGCACGATCAATGGCTAATTGTTCTACTTTATCTACAATTTCGCAGCCACCATAATATCTTCTTCCGGGATAACCTTCTGCATATTTATTTGTAAGAACGCTTCCCATGGCTTTCATTACTTGATCGCTCACGTAATTTTCGCTGGCAATTAATTCAATGCCGTGTGCTTGGCGTTCGTATTCTTCTTTTATGAATTTAAAAATGAATGGATCCTTTTTCATTGGTGTCTGAATTTTTCTGTGTTAGTAATTGATGCGATGCTATAATTATAATTGTTATGATGGGCGATTGAATAATTCCAACCAACCATCGGCTAAGTGTGTATTCGTCGTCTTGCAAACGTTGGTTCACAATATAACCGAACACCATACTCAGGCCGGCCAAAGTTAACAAAATGAGGTAAGAATAAACAACCCAGCGCCATAATTTTTTTGTTCCTAAAATAAAGCGAACTGAAAAATAACTTAAGCAACCAAACAGTACTATGGAAAGAATGGTAAAAGGGTATTTCATATAGTACAGAGTGTTATACTCAAAATTATCAAAGAAATGAATGAAGGGATCAATGTGCTCTTCGTTACCGTGGCCATAGTACTTAACAAACATCAAATGATTTAAAGCCACAAAGAATTTTTCGCGGTAATAGCCTAGTACAGCAAATAAAAGGAAGAACAGGATAAAATATCTCCAGTTTATCTTCATGCGGTAGCTTCGTTTTTGCCAGCGAATTTATTTACCCACCATATCCAAAGTGCAAAAATGTAAGCGTAAATAATAAAAGTGAATGTATAGCTGTGATTGAAGTCTAGCCAAGTGGGCGCGTAATTTGAAATGAGCACCAGCGCAACAACACGAAAGATATTGAGTATATGAATGGTTAGTATTCCAAAGGGAATGAACCAGAGTTTTGACTTTTGATGGCCGGGATACCAAATAATAAATACAACAAAAAGTATAAATAGAGAAATGGCATTACAGTTAGAACCAACCCAAACACCACTAGAGCCATCAATGCCGATCACCTGAAAATCGCGATCTTGTAAAACCTTAAATATCTTAAAATCAAATAGTTGTAAAATAAAATCACTTCCTGTAATTATTGTTCCAATGAATTTCTGATCGTAATAGGTGTTCCGTCTTACAATTAATTGATAAATTAAATAAAGAATGAGGTAGGTTACTCCTGAAGATACTAGAAACTTTAATACGGCACTTTTCTTAAGATTTGCCCACATGACTTACTGATCGGCTTCAGCTTTTTTTCTTGAAGTATAGATCTTTTTGGCACCGTAGGCCGCGCCAGCAGCAATAAGTAGAGTTATGCCACCGTCAATTGGTATGCAAGGTGGTGGCCAACAAGCCGGCCCAATAACAGGAGGTGGAGGAGGAGGAACGCCACCATTTGTAGTAACCGCCAAAAGAAGGAAAATTACAAGAACGCTATATTGTTTAAATCCCATTAAGTAACTTAAATAGAGCCACGAAGATACATAAATTATTTTTACCCCACAACCTTGAATTTTCAACGAAATCAGCTAATTTTGTTTGTAATCCACCAATGGCAAAATCAGCTAAACAAGCTATAATTACCCAAAAAGACTTCAATTTGATCATCAGGGTCTTGAAGGCCAATTGGTGGATCCCCCTCATCTTTTTACCTATTTTTTATTTTGTTGGAACATTTTATATCTACCGTTTAACCTCTACTTACAAGGTATCAACACAGATCTTATTACAAAATAACGATGCGTATTACAAAGGAAATGTAGTAACCGATGCTAATTTTTATGGCGGCCAAAGTTATATTGATAACTCAAATGAGAAACGCGTTTTGTTATCATATGACCTTCTCAATAAAGTAGTGAATAAGCTTAAGAGTAAATTAGAGATCTCTTATTTTATTGTGGGCAAGGTAAGAACAACCGAACAGTTTGGAGGAATGCCCTTTAACGTGATGATCAATAATATTAATTCTTCACTTTATGAAACGGTGTTTGATTTTAAGATCATTGACAGTAGTTCTTACGAAATAGATTATATAAAAGAGAATAAGCGCGAGACTAAAAAAGGGCTTTTTGGCAAGGAGTTAATTGACCTTGATTTTAACATGTTGATCTCTAAAAACCGTCCTCTTGAGTCAAGAAAGATAGAGTCATTAAAGGGAATTTATTATCAATTTGTTGTACACTCCAATGAGTTTCTTATTTACAAGATCCGCGAGAACATTAGTGTGGAAAATCCGGATTTTACAAATATTTTGGAACTAAGTTTAAACGATATAATTCCCGAAAGAGCTGTGCTGATCTTAGATTCGTTGAATCAAGAGTATTTTTATAGCAAACTAAAATCAAAAATTGATCTTAATGATAAAACGATCGATTATATCGACCGCCAATTAAACGAGATCTCTATTTTACTGAATGCAAGTGTAGACACCTTGCAAATGTATAAGCAGCGTAAATCCATTGTGAATTTAGGATGGGAAGAAACTGATTTTTTGGGAAAAATTGGTGCCTATGATCAGGAAAGATCAACAGCTCAATTGCAGATACAATCGCTTAACGATCTGGAGAAATATATCATCGAAGATAAAGATCCACAATTTTTACCACCGTCTATTTTTATTGCGGAAAAGGATGGGTTTATACCAAAGGCGGCTACAGAATTATACACACGCCAAATTGAATTGAATAGATTGAACAATGTTGCAACTGAGGCAAATCCTTTATTGCAAGAGAACGCCAATAATATCAAAAAATTGAAACAGGATCTTTTGGTTTATATTAATAATAACAGAAAAGCAACACTTACCAAAATAGATAATATTAATGGGCAAATAGCCAAGTATATTGGCGAGGCAAAGTCTATTCCTCAAAAGCAACAGGATATTCTTGGATTCCAGCGTAAATTAACCGTAAATGAGGGCATCTATAATTTTTTATTAGAAAAAAAGGCCAATACACGTATTGCTAAAGCTAGTATTGTACCGGACGCAACCATTATTGAAACGCCCAGAAATACCGGTGAAGTTAGCCCAGACAGAAAAGGATTAAATAGGAATTTCTTAACTGCGGGCTTTGCACTGTCAATAATAGTGATCTTTTTACGGACGCTTTTGTTTTCTAGGATCAAGAATGTTGAGCATCTAAAAGAATTAACTGAAATACCGGCCGTAGGAATTATTCCATTTGTAAAAAAGAATGATGAAACTGGCGTAATTGTGGATATTCAG
>CAYYUS010000394.1:0-3588 GCA_964474925.1 uncultured Akkermansia sp.
TTGTTTGATGTAACGGTTGGTAATTTTTACGAAATGTTTGGTAATGGATTAACCTTAAGAACGTATTAAGAAAAATGTTTATTATACGATAACTCATTAGATGGCGCTCGCATCATTTCTAATCCCTACAAAGGAATTACATTAAAAGGTGTAATTGGAAAGCAACGTTATTTTTTTACAGTTGGCCCCGGTATTGTGCGTGGATTTGATGGAGAGATAAACATCAACGAATTGTTTGATTCGGTTTTGAGTGCCATGAAAACTAAGATCATTATTGGTGGAAGTTTTGTAAGTAAATATCAAAGCGGACAAGATCCGGTATTGATATTACCTGAGAATGTTGGATGTTATTCAGGGCGTTTAAATATCATTCGTGATGGATTTAATTTGGGTGCTGAATACGCTTATAAGATTAACGATCCATCGGCAGATAATAAATTAAGTTACAAATACGGTGATGCTTTGTATGTAACAACTTCATACGCCGGTGATGGTTACTCATTTTTATTCCAAGGAAAACGAATTGATAATATGAGTTATAGAAGTGATCGCGCCGAATCATTACAAAATTTGTTGATCAATTATCTTCCTGCCACAACAAAACAACACGCCTACACTTTGCTTGCATTAAATCCATATGCCACGCAATTAAAAGGTGAATTAGGTTTTATGGCTGAAGCACAATACAAAATTAAAAAAGGAACGCCGCTTGGCGGAAAATATGGTGTAGAAATAACCGTGAATTATTCGCAAGCACATGGATTACAACAATACCAAGTAAGTGATTCTTCCGGAGCCAGAACATTTTATTCTACCAAATGGGACTTTAAAGAATTATCGGGTAAAAAACATCATACAGATAGCATTCTTAGAAATGGCGAATATACTTCACAAGAGGTAAGCTTTAACGACAACTACCGATACTATCAGGATTTCTTTATTGAGGTCGGTAAAAAATTCAATAAAAAGGTAAAGGGAACTTTTATGTATTCACATCAGTTCTACAATCGCAATATTATTCAGTTTGGTTCATCAAATGCAGGTTATAAAAACCTGAACTCAGATCTTTTCTTGTTAGATATTACTTACAAATACAAACACGGAAGTGCCATTAGATTTGAAACACAATTCCTTCTAACGCCATCTAAAGATGTTGTTACTACTTCAAACGGTGTAGGAAGAGGTAACTGGGCAACGGGAATGATAGAATGGTCTATCAATAGTAATTTCTTTGTGGCCGTATTTGATCAATGGAATTATGGTAATCCGGATGATGGAACAACCGCTGCATCTGCAACGGATCTACGAATACATTATTATTTATTAAATGCGGGCTATAACAGCGGTCCACATCGTTTGGCAGTAAGTTATGGTAAGCAAAGTGCCGGTATCTTCTGTGTAGGAGGGGTTTGCCGTAATGTACCAGCCTCAAATGGTATTTCGCTTTCATTAACCAGTAGTTTTTAGTATATTTAATAAGTATAAAAATGATGAACATGAGAATATATATTTCAAGCATTATTTTAGGATTGATCCTAACGGGCTTTTATTCATGTGATAAGGTTAAAAATCCAAATGTTGTAAAACAAACCGCAGTTGGTACAAGCTTCGATTCGGTTAACAATGCATCGGTTGCCGGATTCAAAAAAACTTTATTAGAAGATTATACCGGGCATAAATGCGGTAACTGTCCTGCTGCGGCAATTTTAGCCGCAAGTTTAAGCGCTCAATACCAATCCTCATTGGTGGTTATTGCTATTCACGCCGGATTTTTTGCAAAAACAGACGCTCAATTTCCTATCTCTTATACATGCACAGCTGGTAAAGATTGGGATGCTACATCAGGATTTGGTGTAAGCTCTATTGGTAATCCAAATGGCATGGTTAACCGCAAAGTATACCCCGGGTTTACTTTGGTTCATAAAGACACTTGGGCAACAACTGTTGGTTTAGCTCAAAGCGATCCCTTTGTAGTAAAAATGGATCTTTCGAGTGCTTATGATAAAACTGCGAGAGCTTTAAACGTAACCACTAAGCTTACTTTTTTACAAGCTTATGCCAACAATGTTAAGCTTCAATTGGTATTAACAGAAGATAGTATTATTGGTCCACAATTAGATTATTCGCAAAATCCAGATCATGTAGAGCACTATCATTTCGAGCACATGCTCAGAACTGCTCTTAACGGATCGTGGGGAGAAGTTGCTAAAACCGCTCCTATTGCAGCGTTATCAACTGTAACACTTACAAACAGTAACTTTGCCGTAGACTCTAAATTCAACGACAAAAAATTAACGCTAGTGGCTTTTGTATACGACGAAACCACACGTGAAGTATTACAAGTTGAAAAGATCAAAATAAGGAAATAGAACGTGTGCTTCCTTCTATAAAAAAATTCGCTACCGATCATTTATTTTTAATAGTTGCTTTAGTGGCAACTATTATTGCTTATGGCAATACGCTTAATTTTCCGCATATCAGTTGGGATGATCCCGAAATGGTATTTCGCAACAGAGATGTAATAGGGTTTGATATGGCTGCTCTTTTCTCTTCGCATTACGTTGGAAATTTTATTCCCTTTACAATGCTCACCCATGCGATCGATTGGTTCTTGTTCGGGAAAAGTGATATGGCGCATCACCTTGTTAATTTACTGTTTCACTTAACTAACGGATATCTTGTTTACATTTTAAGTCTTCGTTTATTCAAAGAAAAGAACATAGCGTCCATCACTGTTATCATTTTTCTATTACATCCTTTACAAAGCGAATCGGTGAATTGGATCTCTGAATTAAAAAATTTGGGTTATACCCTATTCTATTTACTTGGCTTATTAAGTTATTTGAAATATACAGAAAGCAAAGACAATAAATTTTTACTTTACACAGGATTGTATTTTATTGCGTCGTGTTTATACAAACCCTCAGCCGTGGTATTTCCTTTGAGTTTAATTTGCATCGATCTGTTGGTACACAAAAAATTCGATCCAAAACATTTAATGAACAAGCTGCCGTTCTTTATTATCGCCATTTTATTTGGCCTTGTTAATTTAAAAACACAAGCAGCAGATCAGTTCATTAACTACTCCCATGATTTTCCGGTGTACGAACGAATTACCAATGCAGGATACGCTTTGTTCAAATATTTGAATCTATTTATCATTCCTTATAACTTAAGCGTTATCTATCCATTTCCTGAAAAGAACATGCTGTACACCATTATCGGACTTGCATTTGTTCTGCTGATCTTTGCAGCGCTCTATCTTCTTTACAAAAAACAAAACACGGATCTTGTAGCTATTATTTTATTCATTCTTTGTAATCTCATTCTTGTTCTACAATTCATTCCATTTGGTGAAGTACTATACGCCGATAGATATATGTATGTTGCTATTATTGGTTTTGCTTGGTTGGTTGCTTTTTTACTTCAAAAGATCCCCTTACAAAAAATGATCATTCCAGTTATTCTAGTAGCAGCATTGGGTTCGCTTTCATTTATACGAAATACCAAATGGAAAAATAGCATCACGCTTTATGAGGACATTCTAAAAAAATATCCTAATAATTTCTTAGCCTTAAATAGTTTGGG
>CAYYUS010000395.1:0-3567 GCA_964474925.1 uncultured Akkermansia sp.
CATAAAATTCTTAAAGCAAACCAAGCTCACTGATGCAAGGACGAGAACAAGGGAATAACATCTGGCTTCTTGAGCATAATAGAAAATAACCGGATGAAATGTGAAGATCAAAATAAACACGATCGAGGATAAACGGGAGTAGTGTTTTGTGATAAAAAGTGAAACGATCAATAAACTAGCAGCGCTCATTAATGCACTAAAAGATCTCAAAGCAAATTCCGAGATCCCAAACAATTTGGCCCATATCCAAATGCAGTAATAGTAGAATGGAGGGTTGGCATCCCATTCTGCTTCGTGTTTGATGTGCCCGAAATCTAATAAAGTGTCTTTTAGTGAAATGCTTTCGTCGTAAGTAAAAGGAGCAAGGTCAATGTTGTGCAATCTAAATAAAAGATTAGCTACAAAGACTATAAAAAGAAATAGTTTGAAATTTAAGCCGGATAATTTATCGATCACTTTCAATGAATAATAAATTTCAGTTTTTTAAATGAGTTTTCTTTTCGTAGAACCGCGAAATATATTCCTGGCGGATGTTCCATGATGTTACATGAACTTAAGCTACTCTTACTTTGTTGAACAATAGCGCCAACAGTGTTATAAATGTTTATTTCGATTTGCGTTTGATCGTTATTTTTAAAATAAAGAGTTCTGTTATGAAAATAAACATCTCTATTGAGTGAGGTTGTGTTTTCCTCAATGCCAACAATGCTTTGCGCACCAAAAACAGTACTATCTAGCTTTATAAGGAACACGTCTTCTGAAATAGCATCAAAACTTTTTGTGTAACCAGTCATTATAAATCCGTTATCAGAACAGTTTTCTATATTGAACAACTCATCATCCCCATCATCTCCATACGTAGTAGCAGCTTGGTAAATAAAATCATTCTGTGTTTTGAATGGCTGACAATTTAATTTAAAAACACCTTGATATATTTTTCTAGTCATGCAAATCTCATATTGATTTTTTACACTGCAAACAGATGAGAACTTTTCGTCTGGAGTAACCCCGTTTGTAAAATTAACCTGGCTTAAAAATGCACCATTAAGGTCGGTTCTGATGAGATAGGAAGAATATTTCTCGGTCATGGCAACAGTAGTATCAAGAGCACCGCAAAAGACCAATTCATTATTTTTATTTTCTATAAAGTCGTAACATTTTTCGTTTGTGCTAAATGAGGTTACAGATTTGGATAGAATGGAATCTCCCGTTAGGTTAAGTTTTAAGAGCCAGAAATCATTATCAATTCCGTTTGATGTTCTTGTACCGCACAATGAAATAAGGCCATCGCTTGTATAAATTACAGAGGTTAATTCATCATGGTTGTTTCCCCCATACTTCTTCTCCCACATTAAAGCACCAGTGCTTGAATTTACTTTTAAAATATAGCCGTCTTTTTGTCCGTATTTTGAATTGAAGGTATAGCCACATATGACCACATTTCCATCGGGTGCTAAAACAATATCGTTACCAAAATCCCAATCTAGTCCACCAAAACTTTGTTGCCAAATAACAGCTCCATTTTTATTGGTTCGTACTAAATAAACATCATAACCACCATTACCAATAGATCCTGTATAACCTGTAAATATAAAACCACTGTCAACAGGGTTAACAACTACAGCTTTTGCAACATCGGCCATAACGCCACCGTAAGTTTTATCCCAAACTTTTTGGCCCATGCTGTCAACAAGTATAAGATAAGCATCCGTAGCACCATAGCCAAAACTACTTGTAGATCCTGCAACAATATAATGGCGCTCGTAGGTTTCTTTTACACCATAGCCAATATCAATACCCGATCCTCCAAATTTATTATACCATTTAGAAGGTGGTTGAGCGTTTAAATTTAAACCCAACACAACAAACATTATGTATAGTACTCTTTTCATTTTTACTTGAATTTTTTGGCTATACTAAAAAACACACCTTGTCCGTATGCAATTTTTGGTACAATAAATCCTTGTAAGCTATTACTTCCTAATTTAAAGAAAAGATGCTTCCCTGTATAGTTTATACAAGCACCATAATTAAAACGCGCATAACCGCCATAACCAAAATGCCCTATGAATTTAAATTTTTTGTATTGGTATTCAGGCTCTGCAAAAAAGTAAGGTTTGTAATTGGCATTAAAAATATATCTAAAACCTGTGTTCACTACAAAGTTCATTTTTCCAAAATAGATCTTATTAATTAATACCAGGTTGGTTGGAATATTGATGTTGAATTTTTCTTTACGTCCATTTACTAGGTTTTGTAAAATGGTATCTTGATTGATCTTATTTAAGGTTGAATCTTTCAGGTCAAGGATATTCTCTATTTGATAACCTTTAAAAGTGATCACCGAATCGCTGCTGTATTGAACACTTTTGTTTTGCCAGTGAATAAATCCAATATTATTGGCATTCACAATAAGCACACTTTTTTTCCCAACTTTACTTTTGTAAGGGGTTTCAAAAAAAATATCGGCATTGGCTCCTATACCATTAAACCCAAATAGATTTTTGTTGCTGGTATCACTCACGGCCAAATTAAAATTCGAATTCATTTGTATACTACTGGCATCGGGAGCTGTATATAAAGATGTATTAGCGCCCGTTTTAAAATAAAATAATTGCTCGCCTTTTAAAAAAGAAACAGAACACCCTATTTTAGCCACCGAATCTACATGATGAATGATAGCGCCAAATTTTACTTCTTGAAAACGAAGGGCGTTAACACTGATGTGGGAAATATCGGCGGTTTGTCCTAAAAAACGCTTGTTGCCATAAAACATCAAACGATAGAAATCCGAATTAAATGAGGCGTTCAACACTTCCTGATTCTTGAATCCTACTATAAAATCAAACTTACTATTGCCTTTAATAAAAGCGGTAGTACCGTAATTTAAGTTAATGCCAAAATTATTTTTCTCTTTCAATTTTTTGTCCGAAGCGTCTTTCATCTCAGTGCTTATATATCCGCCCCAGATCAATTTGTTCATCATGTCGTTCTTTATGGCATTACTTCCTGCTTCGTAATCCACATTTAAAGCAATACCTCTTCCCATAGAACTGTAATTAATGAACTCAGTATTATACTGGGCCTTACCATTAAATACGATTAGAAATACCAAAAGGTTGAGAAAATATTTAAAGTTCTTATGCAATTATTTTCGTTTTACTTTATAGTTAACATCAATAATTATATCAATATCTATCTCGTAAGTGTCTTTTAAACTTATTTCGGGTGGCTGTGGTGTTGGCATAACCAGCTTGGCCTTAAGTTTGATGTTCTTACTCTTTTTGATATTTTGTAACTTGGCATTGTCAAAAGGAATATACAAACGCTGATAACTCGAAGCAACCACAACATGTTGCGCATTGGTGATCCCCTTGGCAATAACGTTATTTCCGTTAACAAATAGTGAATCTATCACCACATTTTGATCATTCACCAAGTAGGCCTGAAGAATAGCATCAAACGGATATCCATTTTTAGCATTGATAATGAAGTTACCATAGTTCACATTATCTAACTGCTTAAGATTGGTGAAATCTATGGGCGAAACAGTTTGCAGTAAAAAAT
>CAYYUS010000396.1:0-3567 GCA_964474925.1 uncultured Akkermansia sp.
TGTAACATTAAATGCAAATGGAGGATCAACTTATAATTGGGCTCCTTGTGTAGGTGGTTTCTTAAGTATCTGTATTGGTAATTCAGTTATTGCGCGTCCACAAACAACAACGCAGTACACGGTAACCGGTTTCACTTCGGTATGTTCGGGTACAGGTATCATTACGGTTACAGTTGTTCCTCAATCTACTTTAAATGTTCAGCCTCCAATGCCAATTGCGTGTTTGGGCGGTTGTTTCAATTTTACGGTCATAAATACAAATACAACATTGCCTCAGCCATATACGTATAGTTGGAGTGTTCCAAATCCTGTTGTAGGAAGTATCATCAATGTTCTATCACCCACAACAATTGCCTGCCCTTCGGTAAGTGCAAGTTATTCTGTTGAAATGAAAGACTTCCGTAATTGTGTTACCGAGCAACGTTTGGTTCATACAACAATCATTCCTCAGCCATTAACATGCGCGCAAATACCAACTATAAATGGTGTACCAACAAACTCTATATGTTATGTAGGCGATATTGTTGATATTACCACCAATACGCTCACCTTATGCGCGGCCAATTGTAATGGTACGTTAATGCCGGGTGTTATTCCAAGTTATACTTGGTACTCACATTCATCGCCTTCCAATTCATTGATGAATGAAGGTTCTATTAAAACACCAACGTCAGATCCTTGTGTTATTATTTCTCCTGTTACTAAATTACCAAATGTGATGACCTATACAATTCGATCTAGCTTTAATGGAAATGGTGGATCTGATGGTATTAATGGATGTTTTAGAGAGGATACCATAAATATTCGCGTGGTTGACTGTAGACGAGTTACCAGTGTAACATTTACTACGGTTGTGCGAAATGATACAATTTGTACAAAACAATGTGTAACGTTCACTAATACTACCGATGCCGGAGAACCGCAATATGTAAAATGGACCTTCCCCGGTGGCGCGCCTAATACATCCACTTTGCAAGCTCCAACCATATGTTACAATTTACCTGGTAAATACAACGTGTTCCTTATAGATAGTAATCAATATGGTCCTGCTGTTGCAACCGGTACCTTCCAATTTATCAAAGTAGTTGACGTGCCTAATGTTACTATTATACCGCCAGGCCAAACGCTTAGTGATACAACCATACGATTTGGAATGTCGGTTGACCTAATGGGAAGTGGTGCTTCAAGTTATTTTTGGAGTCCGCCTTACATGATCGATAATTTATACGGCCCTAAAACAAAAGTTCATCCGCAGCAAACTACACAATATATTTTAATGGGTTGTAATAGCATTGGATGTTGTACTAATGACACGATCAATGTTATTGTAATTGACGATTGTGGAGAAATGTTTGTTCCAAGTGCGTTCTCTCCTAATGGACGAGACGACCCTGAGAATGAAACATTGAAGGTGTATGGTTTTTGTTTAGAAAGCATGACGTTCCAAGTGTTTAACAGATGGGGACAAAAAGTTTGGGAAACCAATGATCAAAATATTGGATGGGACGGAACATTTAAAGGAGAGGAATTGAATACGGGCGTGTTTGTTTATCGACTCGAAGGAAAAGACTTCAAGGGGAAAGGCTATTCGCTCAAAGGAAACGTCTCACTCATAAGGTAAAGAAATACATTTTTGATAAAAGCCTTTTATTTTGCTGACCATTGCGGTGTAAAAGGAAACTAAAAAGAATAAAAGATTATGAAAACTATATATAGAATTGTATTTACAGGAATGATCATGCTGCTTGCATCTAATGCCAAGTCGCAGGACATCCATTTCTCTCAATACCTTGAAACGCCAACTACATTAAACCCTGCTTTGTTTGGTTTAAATTACGATACTCGCATTATTGCGAATTATCGTAATCAATGGAGTTATGTTACTTCGGCTTCTAAAGCTTACCAAACATATGGTATTTCATATGATGGTGGTACAGGAAAAAAATTGAGAGGGAAACGTATTGGTTGGGGAATGAATATTGTAAGAGATGTAGCAGGTGATTCAAAAATGAGTTCATTGTTACCAAGTCTTGGATTTAGTTATATCGGCCGTATCAATCGTCACACAAAGGCTTCCGCAGGATTTCAGTTTGGATTGAACTACCGCACAGTAAGCACATCAAATTTACGTTGGGGAGCTCAATATAGAAATTACGAATATGACGCAAGTTTGCCAAATGGCGAGCAACCTGCACACAGTTCTGTTTTGTCAACCGATTTTGGTGGAGGAGTTCATTACAGTTATTCGCAAAGCGAAAAATACATTAGCTCTAAAGATGGAAGTAAATTTGATTTTGGTATGGCTGCTTATCACTTTAGCGTTCCAAAGAGTTCATTTTTTACAACTACTGAAAAGATCATGACCCGTTACGTATTCTATACAAGCGGTGAATTCTTTGTTCCTAAAATGCGCATTGCTTTAGATCCAAGTATCATCTTTAATTTACAAGGAAAGAATCGGGAGTTCATCACGGGTTTAATGTTCAAGTATGTGATCACCGACGAATCTAAATTTACATCTATTAAAAAACCAAGCGCTATCTCTTTTGGAGCTTCTTATCGTTACAAAGATGCGATCATTCCTGCTTTCTTATGGCAATATGATAAATACGCTATTGGCTTTGCTTATGATGTGAACGTTTCGCAGTTAACTCCTGCCTCAAAATTAAAAGGAGGATTAGAGATCATGTTGCGATACAACGCTTCATCCGGTTACGGAAGGAACTTAGGTAGAACAGATACCAAAGCATCCTACTAAGAAATTAAAAATGTCAAGCCAAAAGCCTGACATTTTTGTTTTAAGGCTATTAGTTGCCCTATTTACTTTCTCAGGGATTTTTCTTAACTTTATTAGTATCAAAAGCAATTTATGTCTAATGACGTATTTGAATTTAAAAAATTTACCATAAGGCAAAGCAAGTGTGCCATGAAGGTTGGTACCGATGGCGTATTGCTTGGCTCGTGGGTGAGTGTTGGAAATTGTAAGCGTGTATTAGATATTGGAACCGGAACAGGAATGATAGCATTGATGCTAGCTCAAAAAACTCCGGCTTATATAACTGCATTAGAAATTGATCAGTCCTCGTTTGAACAAGCTACTGAGAATGTGCGCGAAAGTAGCTATAAGAACCAAATTAACGTGGTAAATAAGGCGTTTCAGGAGTACTGGAAGGCAAGTAAAGAAAAGTTCGATCTTATTGTGTCTAATCCACCCTATTTTGTAGATTCCTTAAAGAGTAACGATACAACCCGCTCTACAGCGCGCCATGCCGATGTTTTGCCTTTTAATGAGCTTGTAGAAGGGGTAAATGGGATCTTATCAGAAGGCGGTAAATTTTGCGTCATTCTTCCTAAAAAAGAGGCAGAGTTTTTTTGCAAACTAGCTGAGCAAAAGAACCTTTACTTATCTAAATTACTTCGCGTACGCAATAGTCCCGATAAGGAAGAGGATAAACGTCATATTATGCAATTTGAGTTTGGTAAACATCATTTTACCGAAGATATTTTGCACATAAGAACAGGCCAACCGCTAGAGTATTCGCCCGAATACAAGCAACTTACCATGGA
>CAYYUS010000397.1:0-2557 GCA_964474925.1 uncultured Akkermansia sp.
TGGAGTTTACAAAACAATAAATCGCGGTACAAGTTGGACAAAGCTTACCAACATTACGGATATTGATAGAGCAACATCTTTAACGTTCAATCCAAATAATGCAAACCAAGTTTATATCACCGGCGAAGCTTGTGGTTTGTGGATGTCGAATAATATAAATGCGGCTACTCCAACATTTTCTATAGTGCAGAGTTATCCTTTTCAACAGCCCGAGCGCGTATTTTTTAATCCATTTAATTCGCAAGAAGTTTGGGTTACAAGTTTTGGAAATGGAATGAAAACCGGAACTATTAGCACAACAACAGGCATGTTAGATTTTGCAAGTAAAGTAGATGACCTCATCATATACCCGAATCCTGCTTCCGAAAAAATTTCTATCCTTCTTAATTCAGCTATTGAAAATAGCTCTTATACTGTATTAGATATTACAGGACGTGTAGTTTTATGGGGCAATTTAACGACCCAGAATTCGGAAATAAACACTTCACAGTTGAGTAAGGGAACGTATATTTTTCAGGTGAAGAGCGCTAAAACAATACACTCTAAAAAGTTTTTCATTGCGGAATAAAGAGTTAAAGTAATGAAACCCCTAAATCCCTTTAGGCTTTTATATGTTCTTAATTTGTTCGTTATTACCTGATTTTTAACTAAATCCGTGGTTTTTTTGTGGGAAAAGGGGCGCTTTTTTTTTGTACTTTAGCGGAGCAAAAAAAAATCTACATGAAGAAAATCTACTCAATTCTTACCATTATCGTATTGCTATCTGCCTTTAACGGTTTTTCTCAGCAATCTTATTTTAAAGCACCTGCAGGAACTGCAACTACTAACGTTAGGGTTCCAAATGGAACTTCTGCTCACGGTTATGTGAGAGGATGTTTTGTAATTCCGGCATCTGAACTTTGCGGTATAACTACTGTAACAGCATTGAACTCAGTTGGTTTTTGTTTGGTTAACGGATGCGGAAGCGCAGCCGTAACTGGTACCATTCAGATCTATCTTGAAAATACAAACGATGTTTCGTATACAAAAGGAACTTTATGGTCGTCAGCTGTAGCACCAATGACATCTGTATATAATAATACAATGACAATCCCATTAACAGCGGGGGCAAATACAATAAATTTGGTTTTACCTTCAGCCTTCACTTATACAGGTGGTGGTTTATATGTAGCTTATGATTGGATCTCATCTGGTCCTTTTGAAACAGGACCTACTATTGCCATTTCTCAAGCGGCAACAAATATAACTTTTGGCGGTGCTTCACAAAGTAGTAATTCAACACCACCTGCAACTATTGTAAATACAAATACACGTCCGAATTTCAATTTTGGTTATATCAATACATTTACAAATGAGATATCTATCCAAACGATCATTTCACACGGAAAAATCCCAATGATTCCAGCATCTCCTTACACGTTTAGCGTTGTTGCTAAAAATCAAGCAAGTGTTGCTGCTACTAACGTAACCTTAAATCTTGCTATGAGCGGAGTTAATGCTTTTGCTACTTCAACAACAGTTGCTTCTATTCCTGCAGGCGGAACTGTAATTGCTATGTTCCCTGGTTTTACACCAACAATTCAGGGTACAAGTGCTATTACTATTAGCGCATTGCCCGACGATAATAATTGTAATAATACTGCTGTCGTTAATCAATCGGTTACGTGTGAGGTATTAAGTTTAGGTCAACCTTCTAATGCAGTGAATGTTTATTCATTAGGTGTTGGTTATAATGCAGGAGGTTCTTCCATTGTAGTGAGATTTAAACCAAGCGCGCCAACCGCAACAGTTTACGCAGTTGATTGTGGTATTGGAAGCGACCCTTCTAACGTTGGTAAACCCGTATTTGCCATTTTGCTAAATAGCTTTGGTGGCCTTTTGGCATCAAGTAATACGCTTATCTTAACAAGCGCCCATCTAAATAAATTCATCACGTTCTATTTCCCAACTCCAATAGCGTTAACTAATGCAACCTATTACCACGTAGGTTTGTCGCAACCAACAGGACCACATTTCCCTTACGCGGTAATGTCGTCAACTTATATCCCAAACAATTTCTTCTATCAATCAGGGCAATTAGGTGGATTTGTTGCGTCATTCGCTCAAAACTTTGGTATCTTTTCGTTTGAACCAATATTCGACAATGGAATTTCTTTAACCGTTAACTCGGCAACTCTTTGTAGCGGAAATTCAGTAACCCTCACTGCAAATAGCAGCTTAAATAATTACTCGTGGACACCAACAGCTTCCACTGCGAGTCAAATAGTAGTTACACCAAGTGCTTCAACATTATATGAAGTATACACAAGTACAGCGGCTACATGTTTTGCTAAAAAAGGAGCAGTTGTAACAGTATTCACAACGCCAACAATTACAGTTCCAAATGGTGGTATTTGCCCTACACCGGGGTCTTATACGTTCACACCAACTGGTGCAGCAACGTATACCTATTTACCTACTGGGCCTGTTGATTCTCCAACTGCAACAACTCAGTACACCGTTGTTGGTTCGTCAACAGCCGGTTGTATCAGTAATGTAACAACACCTTCTATTATTG
>CAYYUS010000397.1:2569-3559 GCA_964474925.1 uncultured Akkermansia sp.
ACTCTGTTGTGTTATCTGTAGTTTCACCTTCTGCAGTTTGTATTGGAAAATCAGGAACTTTAACTGCTAGCGGTGCTTCATCGTATTCGTGGACAACTTCTCCGGGATCTACTTTAAACCCAATTGTTGTTACACCTGCTATTCCAAACACGTATGGTTTATATGGAACAGTTGGTACATGTACAGCGTTTACAACAGTATTTGTGAATGTTAATCCTAATCCAACAGTTACAATTGCACCATCACGAATAGTTTATTGTGTGGATAATGGTCCAACCACAATGACGGCAAGCGGAGCCGCAACTTATTCTTGGAATACGGGTTCAACCACAAATACAGCAGCAGCTACACCAACCAGCGTTATCACTTATTCAGTATTAGGTACTGACGTAAATGGTTGTATTGATGTGGAATATTTCACACTAGGGCCTGCTGCTAGTCCTACCATCACTGCATCAACAAGCGATGGCACAATTTGTATCAACGGAACAGCAACTATAACGGCTAGCGGTGCATTATCATCGTACTCATGGACCGGTAATACCTCTACAACAAGTATTGCAATAGTTTCGCCAACTGTTACTACTACATACACTGTAACCGGATTCAATCCGAACACATGTTACGGAACATATACAATTACTCAATTTGTTGACCCATGTGTAGGTGTAAAAGAGATAGGAGTTAATTCAATTAAAGCGATTATTTATCCTAATCCGAATACAGGAGCATTTAATATTAGCATCAGTACTGTTTCTGATGATATGAGTATTGAGCTTTATAATGTTTTGGGCGCTCTTATGCATTCGCAGCCAATAAGTAATACTACAACAGCTGTAGATATGAGCAAGCTTTCAAATGGGGTTTATTTGGCTAAGATCAAAGAAGGAAGCCAGGTAATTGAAACCATGAGGGTTATTAAACAATAAAGCTTTTATGCCTTGAAATTGAAGAGCGGTACTTAAAAATACCGCTCTTTTTTTGCCCTAA
>CAYYUS010000398.1:0-1094 GCA_964474925.1 uncultured Akkermansia sp.
TGCCTCACCTTTATATGCTTTTAAAATTGCTCTATTTTCAGGAAATAACTGATGTTTAAAGTATGCTAAATTTCTTCTTTGAAAACTTTTAAGATAACCATAGCCCCAAAGTTTAATTGGTGTTTCTTTAACCAAAGCCTTTAAGGCTTCTTTACGATTTACATGCACATCGCTCCATCCTCCAACAAAAGAAAATGGTATGTCTTTTTTGCTATTGGAATTTACATGCTCTAATATTCGCGGGTCAAATGCGGGAAGCATATACTCCGCTTTAAACCCTGCTGCTTTAAATGACTCAACAAATTTTGGTGTTGACGATAAAAAAAGGTCTATCCCATTTAAAGGAAGCGAACTCGAAAATGGAGTTGAGATCCAAGAAACGATAGCTTTGCAATACGGCTTTACAGTTTGAACAAAATCACCAAAGAATTGAAATACACTTTCTAAATAAAAAACATCAGGCTTAAAGCTTTTAATTTGCGCGGCGGCGATCTCGAGCTGCCAATTTTCGGGAGTAAATTTGAAATTATTCTCTACAGCCCATTTTTTTTGAAGAGGCTCACAATTTGAAATAATGATCTCGCATTGATTACCGCTTTTGCTAATGTAATAATAAAATGAACCGGTATCCGCATACATTTGTTTTAAGATGAGTTGCAACAACTCATGATAATTCAATTGCGTGTAATTAGGATTTTCTCTATAGAAACTCCATAAAAAAGGCTCGTAATATGACGTTAACAATTGTATCCTCAAAATTCTCGACTTAATAATTCTTTATAAAATTTTTAAATTGATGTTAGCTACTTATAATTGGTTGCATCAAATAATAATACTCCTTATTCAATTCTAAATAAACACTATCTTTTATCACGTAATCCGCTCTTAGGTCCATTCCACCTTCCTTAAATATTCTGTTTTGATCAGGGCCATTTAATATCTGTTCAGAGATGACCAAAAAGGGCTTGCTTGCATTTAAATTCATCTTTCTAAAATATTCGGCATTTGCGCCGGCCATTTCATCCGGATCGGCGATCCAGCAAATTGCAAAAGGCTTCATCTCGGTCAATAATAAACCACCTAATACAGGAGGA
>CAYYUS010000398.1:1104-3535 GCA_964474925.1 uncultured Akkermansia sp.
TCTTGCGAGTTATGGAGCTTTAGTTTATCCGAAAGCTCTTTAAACTTTCCGTTACGTTCGTTGCTCTCTAAAATATTTTTCACTTGCTTGCTCTCGGGAAGAAGGGTTGATTTAGAACTCAAATTAGTTTGACGATACCGAGTCTTGATCATTCCATGATACAAAAAGCTACCAATAAAAAACACAAGGAAGAAACTTGAATAGGCATAGTATAATTCCATTTCACTTTTATTTGTATGAAGCAATAATAAAAACAATCCTGCAATGCTTAACGCGATAAGTTGTGATGACGTATAAAAAATAGAATTAGAAGTTCCGGCCGCTAACAAAAATGGAGAAAGAATTAGCAAAACTGGAACGAAGATGTTTTTTAGATCATAAGTGCCTGAGAAAAACAGAATAATGGTAGCAAGGCAATTAAAAGCAAATACCGTAAACACTTTGAATTCGTTCGACACATCATAACTATTGCCCTTAAAATAACTCCATGTGAAATAGGTATTAAAAGCAAGAAGCAATAATCCCATCATTACGTTCAAATTTAAACGCCTGATAAAGTACATTGATGCTAGCAGCACTCCTTGTAAAAGAAAAAAACGTATTCCCAAACCACTGGAGATCATTTCCGATATCTGACCAAAATAACTTCCTACTTCGGTATGCTTGGTATTTAAAATGGTTTGGTAAAGGTTTATCGTTGTGTTCCGGAAATCATCAAACGATAAGAAAAGTATAATGATGCCGGCGATCTTTCCTAAACCAAAGAGCAAAAATGTATTCAGTAAATTCTTACGTTGAAAAAGGAGGGTATAGAGAACAAAAACAAAACCCATTACCAATGCATTAGGCGCTTTTGTGTAAAAGAGAAATAAAACAGAAAGTCCCATTAACATATTAGAAAAGGCTAACCCCTTTTTTGATTCGGTAATATGAGCAAATAATAAACCCGACCAAAACAACAAACCAAAATTCAGCGACCAGCTATTGTATGATAAGGTCATGGGCAAGTAATCATAATTTGACAAGCCGCTGATGATGATAAGTACCGAAAGCAAAAGCGCACTATTACTCTTCGCTTTTAAATTCCTGATCGCGTACAAAAAAAATGCTCTGGCAAAGATCCCAAGGAAAAGTAATTGGTAAATGAGTTTGAATAAACGTAAGGAATAAAGGTCGTTAAGTCCAAATGCTAATCGGTGATTAACAAGTCCGAATGCCGAATTAAGTAGAGTTGTATCTAAAGGATACTTTGTAGAAAGCAAATAATAACTTTCGTCGCTCAATTCAAAACCCTTATTTATAAAGGAACTTATCACACAAACAAAACCGACCAAACAAATGAGTGCCAATACCAGCGATGTATTAATCAAAACATGCTGTTTCATCATTTTACTTTCCATTGATGATCAATTAACACCGAGGGTCTGTGGCCGGGTAATATTCTTCCTGAACCATAAAAATCTCCTTCATAAACGGTGAATGAAAAACCTTCCTTTACATAATCCTGAAGGATGCCATCTTTGTACATGCTTAAATTGGCAACATAATCGCCTTTGGTGAGCGGAAATTTAGTGATGTTGCAAAATATCTTATTGTCTTGCAAAACAGTTTCAAAAGGTTTATCGGCAATATGGTTGGCGAGCGTCATCATTTCAATTCCTTCATCAGAATAGATAGTGATGGCTATACCAACATTATTTATTTTTTTTGCTCCTACCTGAGTTTCGATCACAAAATTTATCTCTTCCCCACTTTTAATTCCATTTACTTCCGCACCACTTTTGTCAACTAAAGAAATGCCGTCGAACTTGATCTGCATTTCCCCTTCTCTATCAGTACGCTCACGTAATTGTGTTTTTCCAAGAACAATTGATTCTTTTATAAAATGACGAATAGCCTGATCGGTATCGTTCATTGCGAAATCGACTTTACCGTTTTTAAGTACTAGTGACTTATTACACAGGTTTTGAATTGCTGCCATGTTATGACTCACAAACAAAATGGTTTTTCCTTGGCCAGATATTTCGCGCATCTTGCCCAAACACTTTTTTTGAAATGCGGCATCACCAACAGCTAAAACTTCATCAACGATCAAGATCTCAGGATCTAAATGTGCCGCAACGGCAAAAGCCAATCGCACATACATTCCGCTACTGTATCTTTTTACGGGAGTGTCTAAGAATTTTTCTACTTCACTAAAGGCTACTATCTCATCAAAACGCGCGTTGATCTCCTTTCTACTCATACCTAAAATAGAACCGTTCAAATAAATATTTTCTCTTCCGCTTAAGTCGCCATGAAAACCGGTTCCAACTTCCAATAAGGAAGCCATACGACCGTCATATTCAATTCTTCCTGTTGTTGGAGCAACAATTCTACTTAAGATCTTTAAGAGTGTTGATTTACCGGCGCCATTTCTTCCAATGATACC